>DATBAY010000057.1:0-5112 GCA_036271295.1 Lacipirellulaceae bacterium
CAACGAATACCTCCGCAACGGCAAACCCGCGACGGCTGACGACAGCCCCTGGCGCAAAGTCGGTTACGATGACAACGGCGTGCAACTGCCCGCCGAGGAAATGGCCAAAGCCACGAAGGTCCTGTACGAGCGCCGGCTCCGCGACTACGCCGCCGAGATCGATGACCTCCTCCGCCGCCGCATCGCCATGCTGGCCGATGTGGACGCCACCAAGAAAGATATCGACGAGCTGACCGCCGCCGAGGAAATTGGCAAAAAGCTGCAAGCCTTCCGCACCGACGAACGCCAGAAGCTCACGAACGATCTGGCCGGCGTGACGAAAGAACGCGAGGCCATCGAAAAGCATCTCGCCCAAGTCGAGCAGCTGCTAGCCAAGGCTCGCGAACTGACCGCCCAAGAGATGGCTCGTAACCGCCAAATGGTCGCCGACCTCTCCGCCCGCCAGCTTCACGCGCAACCCGCCAACAACAACGGCACCAGCACGCCCGCGAAACGCCCCGATTCGCTGGCACTAAACCGCTCGAAATGATGCGCCCCGTGCCCTTCCACGCCGCCGTCGCATACAATGACGCGGCTAGCCTGCGGCCCCTTCGCCGCTCGCCCTCGCCTCGCGAATCGCCGCCATGGGACTTTACGACCGAGACTACGGCCGCAGCAACTACTCCGGCAACGCCCCCGGCTTCCACCTCGGCGGCGGCATGCGCACGCTCACCACGAACATCGTCCTCTTCACCTTCGGCGTGTTCGTCGTCCAATTGCTCACCCGCGGGCAGTCACCAAATCCGCAAATGGGCATTCCTGGTGACTCCGGTTGGTTCACCGATTTATTCAGTCTTCATTCCGATCTGCTTGCCAAGCCTTGGCATTTCTTCCAGCTTCTCACTTACGGTTTTCTGCATGATGTGTGGGACGTCAGACACATCATTTTCAATATGGCCACGTTCTGGTTCATCGGCCGCGCAGTCGAATACCGATACGGCCAACGAGAGTACTTGGCGTTCTATCTGCTGGCGATCATTGCGGGAGGTGCGACCTGGCTCGTGGGGACCATGATCGTCGACCGATCGCTGACCCCACTCAGCGGAGGCATGCTCGGAGCTTCCGCCGGCGTCATGGCGGTAGTGGTGTTGTTCTGTTTGAATTTTCCACACCAGCTGCTCTATATCTGGGGCGTGTTACCCGTTCCCGCGTGGGCTCTCGGAGTTCTCTACATTGGACTGGATATATTCGGCGCCGGCGGACACACGTTTGGCCAAGACAAGAACATCGCTTACACAGCGCACCTGGGCGGTGCGGTGTTCGCCATTTTGTATTACCAATTCCACTGGCGGCTCGGAACGTTCTTGCCCGGCGAGGGATGGCTCGAGCGCCTGAAACCAAAGCCAAAGCTCCGCGTGCTCGATCCCGATTCGCCGGACGAATCGACCGAAGCGCAGGTGGATGCAATCCTGCAGAAGATCCAGGAGCACGGCCGCGACAGCCTCACGCGCAAAGAGCGTCGTATTCTTGAAGATGCCAGCCGACAGTACCAAAAGCGCCGTCCCTAAATATGATTGTCGCCATCACTGGTTCGAGCGGACTCGTCGGAACAGCGCTGATCGAAGCGCTCGAAGGCGATGGTCATCTGGTGCGGCCTGTTGTTCGCCGAACGCCCGACGCCGAAAAGAACGAGATCGGCTGGAACCCCACGGCGGGGACGATTGATGCCGCCGAGCTCGCCAGCGTGGATGCGGTCGTCCATCTTGCCGGCGAAAGCATTGTTGGCCAGCGCTGGACGCCGGCGTTTAAAGACAAAATCCGCGACAGCCGCGTCGGGCCGACTCGCTTGCTCTGCGAAACGCTCGCCGGGTTGGCGACGAAGCCGAGTGTGCTCGTTAGCGCCTCGGCCATAGGCTACTACGGCAACCGCGGCGAGGAGCCGCTGGATGAGTCATCGCTTCCCGGGTCGGGCTATCTTCCCGACGTTTGCAAACAGTGGGAGGCCGCCACGAAGCCAGCTCGTGATGCCGGGATCCGCGTCGTCAACTTGCGGATCGGATTCGTCCTCGCAAAGAACGGCGGCGGGCTGGCCAAAATGCTTACTCCATTTCGCCTTGGTGTTGGCGGCGTCGTCGGTAGCGGGCGGCAGTATATGAGTTGGATTGCGCTCGACGATTTGGTCCGTGCAATTCAGTTCGCCCTAGGCGCCGCCGCTCTGAGCGGCCCTGTTAATGCGACCGCACCGCAGCCGGTTACGAATCGCGAGTTCACGAATACGCTCGGCCGGGTGCTCAAGCGCCCGACGATTTTCCCGATGCCCAGCTTCGCCGCGCGGCTAGCGTTCGGCGAAATGGCCGACGACCTCATCATCGGCGGAGCCCTGGTGCAGCCTCGAGCCCTCGAGGCGGCCCGCTTCGCGTTCTCCTATCCGCAGTTGGAAGTCGCGTTGCGACATATCCTTACGTAGCCGAGTCTTTCCGGAACCCAACTCCTCTTCATGGCCTTAAGGCCTGGCTCCGCGTTGTTCGCTGCCGTCTGCACTGGTCGCGCCAAATGTCCCCATTGGCCAGTTCGGGCAAGCCGGGTAAACTTATATGTTTAGCGAAGTAACTGGCTTACCAGCAAAAGAGTTATGGCGATTCACAGCAAAGTGGTGGTGCTCGGCGGCGGGCCGGGTGGGTATGCGGCCGCATTCATGGCCGCGGACCTTGGTTTAGAGACGACGATCGTAGAATACGACCCCCGCCTCGGCGGCACCTGCTTGCTCCGCGGCTGCATTCCCTCGAAGGCACTTCTGCACGTGGCGAAGGTAATGAGCGAAGCGGCCGAGATGCATGAATGGGGAGTTGAATTCAATAAACCGAAAATTTCAATTGACAAAGTACGCGCTCGCAAAGAGAAAGTCATCGACACGCTCACGGGCGGGCTCGCGCAGCTCGCAAAGCGCCGCAACGTGCGGGTTATTAATGCTCGCGGCATTTTTGTCGACTCGCAAACGCTTCAGCTCGAAGGGGGCGACAAAAGCTCGTACGACAACGAACGGCTAACGTTCGATCACTGCATCCTGGCGACCGGCTCCGTGCCGGCGATGCCCAAGATGTTCCAAATCGGTTCGCCGCGAGTGATGGATTCAACCGGCGCGCTCGCTCTCGAAGATATCCCAGAATCGCTGCTGGTGATCGGCGGCGGTTACATTGGCCTTGAGATGGGGACCGTTTACGCCGAACTCGGCTCAAAGGTCACCGTTGTCGAGCTGCTGGAAGGCCTCTTGCCTGGCGCTGATCGCGACCTCGTGAAGCCGCTGGAAAAGCGGCTCCGCGAAAAATTCGCGGCGATCCACCTTGGATCCAAAGTCATCGAGCTGACGGCGAACGGCGGCAAAGTCGAGGTGAAAACGGAAGGGCCCGAATTCAGCGGCGTTCATCCGTTTGATCGCGTGCTGGTCTCGATCGGCCGACGCCCGGTTTCCAGCGGCATCGGCCTCGAAAACACGAAGGTGAAGGTCAACGAAAAGGGCTTTGTCGTCGTCAACGAACAGCAACAGACGGCGGACCCGCGCATTCTCGCCATCGGCGACGTGGCTGGTGAACCGATGCTAGCACACAAGGCCTCGCACGAGGGTAAAGTCGCGGCCGAAGTGCTGGCCGGCAAGCCGGCCGCGTTCGAGCCGCAAGCCATTCCGGCCGTTGTTTTTACCGATCCCGAAATCGCCTGGGCGGGTCTTACGATAAGTGAGGCTGAAAAGGCGGGCCGCGACGTCGAGACCGCCGTTTACCCTTGGCAGGCCAGCGGCCGAGCGATCGCCAACGGCCGCACGGACGGTTTGACGCGTTGGGTCATCGATCCGGCATCGGATCGCGTGCTGGGTTGTGGTATCGTCGGCTCCGGCGCGGGCGAGCTGATCGCCGAAGCGGTCGTCGCGATCGAAATGGGCTGCACGGCGCGCGACGTGGCCGATTCGATCCACCCGCACCCGACGCTGAGCGAAACGCTCGGCTTCGCGGCCGAAGTGCACTTGGGAAGCGCGACTGAAGTTTATCGGCCTAAGCGAAAATAAATAAGAAACAATTAACCACAGAGACACAGAGGGCACGGAGAAGAACAGAAAATGCAAAATGTGAAATGCAAATTTCAAATTGAAGAGCCGGCATTTAACACCTTGCAGTTTTCATTTTGCATTTTCCCCTTTCTCCGTGATCTCCGTGCCTCGGTGGTTAAGTAAAACATCCGGAAGTAGCCATGGCACAAGCTGAAACCGCCAAACAAAACTCGCCGATCCCGAACGACGTTGATCCGGCCGAAACCGCTGAATGGTTGGACTCGCTCGACTATGTGCTTGAGCGCAAGGGGCCCGAACGAGTGCAGCAGTTGCTCACGGCGCTCGAGCATGCGGCGATTCGCAACGGCGTCGAGCTGCCATTCACGGCGACCACGCCGTATGTGAACACGATTCCGCATGAGAAGGAGCCACGCTATCCAGGCAAGCGCGAGCTGGAGAGGCGCATTAAGAGCTTCGTGCGTTGGAATGCGATGGCGATGGTCGTACGCGCCAATCGCAAAGTGGAAGGCATCGGCGGCCACATTTCAACATACGCTTCGTCGGCGAACCTGTACGAAGTCGCGATGAACCACTTTTTTCGCGGCCGCGGCGAAAGCGGCTACGACGGCGACCAGATTTACTTTCAGGGCCACGCTTCGCCGGGCATGTATAGCCGCGCGTTTCTCGAAGGTCGTCTTACAGAAGAAAACCTCATCAACTTCCGTCGCGAGCTGCAAAGCGGCGGCGGCTTGTCGTCGTACCCACACCCTTGGCTAATGCCCGAGTTCTGGGAGTTCCCCACAGTCTCGATGGGTCTGGGCCCGATCATGGCGATCTACCAAGCGCGTTTCAATCGCTATCTTACCGATCGTGGCATCGCCGACCTATCGCACAAACACGTCTGGTGCTTCATGGGCGACGGCGAATGCGATGAACCGGAGTCGCTCGGCGCAATCACGCTGGCTTCGCGTGAAAAACTGGACAACCTCATCTTCGTCATCAACTGCAATTTGCAGCGGCTGGATGGTCCGGTTCGCGGCAACGGCAAGATCATTCAAGAACTCGAAGGCGCGTTCCGCGGCGCTGGTTGGAAC
>DATBAY010000058.1:0-11679 GCA_036271295.1 Lacipirellulaceae bacterium
CTCCTCATTTGTATACGTATAGACAAAACGACCGACGCAACACGTAGCAAATGTCAGGCCGAAAAAAATCGACGCGATCAATGCTCCATGCATCGATTAAGGAGGTGGAAAGCGCCACGCCCGATTGTCTGACGCAGTGCAACGTGCGGCATCGACTTCGTTCATGGAACTGTTTCTGACGATGCAACGAGCAAGCTGCTACGCCGCGCCAGAATTCAGCGCGGCCAACGACGGCGACCACTTGAATCTTATTTGTGCTAGAGCACGCACACCATCCAAATTGTGAAATTGTACCCGGCGTGAACTATCATCGATGGCCACAACCGGTTGGTTCGTTCTGTTGCTAACGCGGTCATCACGCCCAGCACGAGCAGCGAGATACAGCCTGCGGCCGGATGCAAAGTCGCAAACAGCACGGCGCTTAATGCTACGCTGACTGCAATACCCCAGCTCCGCCGCAAGCTGCGGTAAAGCATACCGCGAATGATCCACTCCTCGAACAGCGGCGCCGCGATCACCCACATGCCGAGCAAGCACCAACGATCGTAATCGGCGTGCGCCAAATTGCCCGGCGTGGCATACGCGGCCAATGGCGGCGTGGCGCTGTAAAAACGTAGGAACATCTGCACGGCCAGCCCCGTGGCACAGGACGTCGCAAGTCCCCACACAATCGGCCGTAACACGGGACGTTGCGGTAGCTTAGGCATCACGACCAAATCGGCGCGGTACATCCAAATCCAGCAAAACGCGGTCACAACAATCGCCGCGGCGACGTACGAAATCGCCACGTTCGCCGTGGAACTAATTCCCGCCACGTTCGAAAGCCCGCCACGAATCCCACTCATCAAACTCTGGAAACCAATGAGCGCCAGAATCGCGTGCATCGGATAGACACGCTTCGGCGGATTCTCCACCGGCTCGCTCAGCCACGATAGCTCAACCAGGGCCCGCTCGTGAACGGCGATGTTCAAGATGATGAGTGTTATGAGCGCGCCTAATTGCGCCCACCAATTATCGCTGTAGATCGCGAGCGACGCATGACTCACAACCAGCGCCGGCAGCAATATGGTGCGTTGAAAGCGAACGGTTTGCTCATTCGTAATGGTCGCGCTCAACGCCGTCAGCTCGAACATCAATTCGGCTATCAACCACAGCGTGATCCAGAGGAATGGAGCACGAATGAGAATCGACCAAAACGCACTCGGCATGAACGCCATAGCGCCGAGTACGAATGGCACGCTGACCGCAATCGCGACCGCGGCCCAGACGCGGCTTTTGCTCCGCACGATGTCGGCCAGCGGTCGCGGTTGGCATTGCAGCAACCACAGCATTTTGAATTCGCTCGTCAGCATCTGCGTGGCGGCAATCATCAGCATGTAAGAGCAGCCGACGAGAATAGCGGTCGAAATATTTGCTCCGCCCTTCGTGGCGTAATCCATCACTTTCTGGTAACCGGCAACGTACAGCATCAACCCAATGCCGATGGGCGTCGCCAACACCTGCGCGGCGAACTCGGGCTGGCGGCGTATCTGCAGCAATTCCTTCCAAACGGAAACGCCGAATCGGGCGCGTCCCTGCGGAACTGAAGTTAGCGCTCGGTGGCTGCTTCGAGCGGAATCATGCGCACAAACCAGCCCGCGCGCAGTTAGCTGCACCGCCAAGAGCACAGACAGCACAGCAAATCCCATCGCCACGGCCGGTGCGACGAGCCACCAACCCGCTGCTCCGCTTGCCATCGCGTCGGTTCCAATTCCCGCCGTGAATGGATTCCAGCCGAAGCAGCCGGGCAGAAAGTTTGCCAATCGAATAAAGCCTTGCACCAAGAATTGGGCGTTGCTGGCCGTCATCGCGACCAACATCAACAGGCTACCGAAGGCGGCAAAAAATGCGACGATCGCGCCGCGTGCCCGCCGGCTCAGCTGTTGTGTGATAATACTTT
This sequence comes from Lacipirellulaceae bacterium, assembly GCA_036271295.1. Lineage (GTDB taxonomy): Bacteria > Planctomycetota > Planctomycetia > Pirellulales > Lacipirellulaceae > JABDGM01. The sequence continues at coordinate 1,940 of DATBAY010000058.1, forward strand.
CCAACGCCAGCCGTACCGCCGCCGACGTCACGCCCGCCGCCGAGCCAAATAACAATCCCATGCCTAGCCCTCGCACGAACGACGCGCCAAACAGCCACAACACCGCCGAGTAAAACAAAGCCGCAATCGGTACCGTGGGATTGTCGAACACGTACTCGATAAGCTTCGACGAAAACAACACGCGGCGAGACACTGGAAACTGCCATAACCACACGAGCGATGGGTCCGCCCCTGCCAGATTCTTTCCCATTAGCCCGAACGCCGCGCTGAACAGCGCCAAATTGATCAAGGCCAGATAAAGCCCGAGCGCCCTCAGCCCCTGCTGGCGACCTGCCGGCGTAAGATACGCCATCGTACCCCTGAACTTTGGGTCTTCCTTCGTGGCAGAAAACCCTTCGGCCCCGTGCGCTGCGAATCGCTCTTTGGCGAGCTGCGTGCCCGCTTCGGTAAGCCAGCTGGCTGACTCAGACATTGCGCTCTTCAACGTCTCGTTGATTTCAGCCTCGCGCTCATCCAAATTGCCAAGGTGAGTCGCCTTTTGCAGCCGGCCATAGCTTTCCTCGGAAATGTGGATCACCGCCGCATTTCGCGCTTCGTCAAGATTGATCGACCCGAGCAACGTAAAAAGTGACGTAAAGCTCAGCATCACCAGCCCACAGAGCGCCATCAGCGGAAAAAACATCCGCCCGATGCGCGCACGAAGCGATGCCTGGTCGCTGCGATGTCGCGTCGCGCCGCGGACTGCCTCGGCCGTCGTCCCGTCGTCGCCCTTTTTCTTGAGCCATTGGCCGAACTTCATCGACGTGCTGCGATTGAGCAGCCGCCGAATCGCCGTCGTTGCAAAGAGTTTATAGGTCGCAATCGTGCTCGGTCGGCTCATGACTGAACTCCTTGCAAACCGGCGGCATTCGTTCCCGTTTTTTGCGATTCAGTCAGACGGAAGAACAATGACTCCAGATTTTCGCTGGCGCCGAATCGACTCTGAAGTTCGGCCAGCGTCCCTTCCGCCGCTAATTGGCCATGGCTGACAACCGCCACCCGCTGGCACAATCGTTCTGCCTGATCGAGAAGGTGCGTGGAAAACAACACCGTCCGACCTGCTTTCGCAATCTCGCGCATCAACTCGTGCAACACCAACGTGCCATGCGGGTCGAGTCCGTTAGTTGGCTCATCCAATACAACGAGCGCAGGTTCGTGCAGCAAGGCGCACATCAAGCCCAGCTTCTTCTTCATGCCGCGGGAATAGTTTTCCGCGAACTCTTCCATCGCGTCCGACAGCGACAACCGCTCCGCGAGTGCCGAACTGCGGGCTTCGATCGTTGCCGGATCGAGCCCGCGCATTTCGCCCACGAAGCGAATGATGTCGCGCCCCCGCATGAAGTCATAGAACACGGGCTCATCCGGCAAATAACCGACGAGTTCTTTCACGGCCACGCTATCGGCAAACGCGCTCAGGCCGCCAACGGTCAATTCGCCGCTCGTCGGCTGCAGCATGCCCATCAGCAATTTGATGAGCGTCGTTTTTCCCGCCCCGTTCGGTCCGAGCAGAGCAAAGATACCGCCCGCCGGAATATCGAGCGACAGTCCGCGCACGGCCTCAAACTCTCCATAACGCTTGACGATATTTGTGAATTGAACAATTAAATCCATAGTCTGTTCCTCAAAAACGGGTCGAGAGATTGCCAGTCGACGATCCGTTACCTACTACGATCGAAATCGCAAATGTTACGCGCAGAGGCTAAATAGCGCGAGAAGTCGTCCCCAGAATCGGACCCGCCCAAACGAGGCCCAACGAGAAAAGTCAAAGCCTTAACTTAAGCAACTCGCTCGAACGGAACTAGTCCGCCATAGCGTCCCTCGTATCACGTTAAGCCGCGACGTAACCACTTGACCGCGCGAACGACTTTGCCCTATCGTCCTCGCTATGAGTAAGTCTGGTTACCCCGGCATCGACGGCTTTTTAGGCACCCGCGCACCGCTGATCTTAGACGTCTTGTGCCTCGCGATGCTCGTCGTTGTGATCGTGCTGGCGTGGAGCATTTACCAAGTGAAGGTGCAGCGGCGATTCACGCTTCACAAATGGACGCAAATCACGCTCGCCATTATCCTGCTGACCACCGTGATCCTGTTCGAGATCGATATTCGCCTGCACGGCTGGGAAGACCGCGCGGCCGGCCAAATCGGCGGCCACGCGCCGGCTGCCGCGGTGAAGGCGCTTCTCATCCACCTGATTTTCGCCGTGACCACCGTGATTCTGTGGCCCGTGACGATCGTCCTGGCGCTGCGCAACTTCGCAAACCCGCCCATGCCCGGCCCGCACAGCCGCATCCACGTCCCACTCGCGCGCACCGCCGCGATCGACATGCTCCTCACCGCGATCACGGGCTGGGTCTTCTACTACATAGCCTTCGTCAAGTGAACGAACTCGAAACCGAATGGCAGCCCCCGGCTCTGCCGGGGGTTTCTTGCGTACGACTTAGGCAAAGTTGTGCGACTAAACCATATCCGGCCTCGGCCCCGCCGCCGGCTGCCCACCACCCGCCGCCGCCCGATTCACCGCATTAATGAACGCCAGGGTCGCCGCTTCAACCGTATCCGTCGACACACCGCGCCCGCGATACACGCGCCCTTCGCGCTCAACTTCAATCGTCGATTCGCCTTGGGCGTCCTGGCCGCGCGTCACGCTGTGCACGCGAAAGTCGCGCACGACGACTGACGTGTCCGTAATCTCTTCGATCGCGCGAAACAGCGCATCGAGCGGTCCGTCGCCACCGATCACCGTCTTTCGCACCTCTTCGTCAGCGCGCTGCAGCGCGACCGATACCTTCGGTTCACCGCCGCCCACGGCGTGCACTTCGTAAGTGACCAGCTGCCACTGATCGTCTGCCACCGTCATCTGCTTTTCAATGAGCGCCGCAATATCGGCGTCGTAAACTTCTTTCTTCTTGTCCGCCAGCTTCTTGAACTCCTCGAACACTTCTTGCAGGTGATCGCCCGTGAGATGGTACCCAAGTGCCTGCGCCCGGTCCGCGAGCGCCGCCCGCCCACTGTGTTTGCCGAGGACGAGATCCGTCTGCGTGAAGCCGACATCTTCCGGCCGCATGATCTCGTACGTCGTCCGCTCCTTGAGCATGCCGTCCTGATGAATGCCCGCCTCGTGCGCGAACGCATTTCGCCCGACGATCGCCTTATTCCGCTGCACCTGCACGCCGGTGATGTTCGAGAGCAGCCGACTGGTCGGCACCAGGCGCTGCGTGCTGATTGCCGTCGACACGTGGTAGTAGTCCGAACGCGTGCGCAGCGCCATGACAACTTCTTCGAGCGAGCAGTTGCCCGCCCGCTCGCCGATGCCGTTGATCGTGCACTCGATCTGTCCCGCGCCATTTTCGACGGCGGCCAGGCTATTCGCCACCGCCAGCCCAAGATCGTTGTGGCAGTGCACGCTAATCACAGCCTTATCAATATTCGGCACGCGATTCTTCAGGTTCCGAATCACGCCGCCAAAGTGCGCCGGCGTCGCATAACCGACCGTATCGGGAATGTTGACGGTCGTCGCTCCTGCCGCGATCGCCGCCTCAACGACCTGGCACAGAAAATCCGGCTCCGTTCGCGCGGCATCCTCTGGCGAGAACTCAATGTTGTCGCAATAACTTTTCGCACGCTTCACGCTCTCGACCGCTCGTGCGATGATCTCGTCTTTCCCCATCTTGAGCTTGAACTCACGATGAATGGCACTCGTGGCGAGGAACACATGAATCCGAGCGTCGGGCGCGCCCTTAAGTGCTTCCCACGCACGATCGATGTCCTTCTCATTGCACCGCGCAAGACCGCAGATCGTCGTGCCGCGCACCGTATTGGCGATCTCCCGCACAGCTTCGAAGTCACCCGGCGACGCAATTGGGAAGCCTGCTTCCATGACATCGACGCCCAGATCGACCAACGCCTGCGCCACCTCGAGCTTCTCTTCCAGGTTCATACTGCAGCCAGGCGACTGCTCGCCGTCGCGGAGCGTGGTATCGAAAATTACGATCGGGCGTGATTGAGACTGTGTCATAGGATTAAGGTGGGTCGCTTGGCGGCGCGAAAAAATGAGTAAAACCGACCGGTCTAAAAACAAAAAAACCCTGAAGCCGGTCGGCCTCAGGGTTCTACTGTACTCTTCAAATTATTTCTGCACGAACCCTAAGCACCGCCGGATAGACCGGTTAGCAACAACAAGCCAAGCAATAGGGTTCGTGAAAACATCGCAAAAATCAGCCTAAATTCGTCCGCGGCAGTCTTTCCGCCGCCTGTTCGAATGTAGTTGACATCCCACCATGGGTCAAGGTTCGCTGGTTTACAGAAAATTTTGCACTCTGAGGTTTGCTCCTGATTTTCTTAGAATGCAGACCGCGACACCGGTCGTTAGAAACACTTCCCACCAGAATAGATGTAAGCCATGAGCGGCGAACGCTTAGACATCACCGACAATCCTTTCGGCAAGGTTCATGACACGGGTTCTGCAACGAGCCGCAGATTCGTCGGCGTTCAGTTTTCATGCTGCGACGTCTACACGCGCGTGTACATCAATCGCGATGAAACCGCCTACGAAGGCAATTGCCCCAAGTGTGCGAAACGCATCCGCTTGGAAATCGGCCCCGGCGGCACCGATTCTCGCTTCTTCACCGCACGCTAGCAGCGCTAAAAACAGCAATCCGTGTCGACGAACTTGCGATGCTGTCACCACTAGCGAAACACCGCGCTCACCTTGCCCGCATCGCCGGCTTTTTCTAATATCTCGCCGCTCTTGCTCCAGCTTTTCGCCCTAGGCTTTTCGCATGCTTCTCGATTTCGAAGTGCAGCGCTGTACGCGCCGGTGCGCCGCGACCGATCGCGCGCTTGAACCGGGCGACCTCTGCTACTCCGTTCTCGAAGTGCAGGGGGCCGACGTCATCCGCCGGGATTACTGCCCGGAAGGTTGGAGCGGTGCACCCGCTGGTGCGCTCGGGTGGTGGCAGGCTTGCATCCCCGAACCGACCGCCAAAAAAATCAAGCTGGCGCCCAACGATGTGTTGCTCGAGCTTTTCGATCAACTTGCGGAACGACCCGACCAGGCCGATTTGCGCTACGTACTGACGCTGCTGCTCATACGCCGGCGCGTGCTGCGAATGGATGTGGGAACGAACGAAACCGAACAGACCCAAATGACGGTCTACTGCCCGAAGCGCGACGCAAACTTCGAAGTTACCGTCCACATGCCGACCGGCCAACGCATCGACGAAATTCAAAACCAGCTCAGTGAACTGCTAGTCGCAGACGCCGAATAAGGATCCTTACTTCGTGGCAAATCAACGATTCAAAAAGGCGTTGCTACTTTTGGCGACAGTCACTTGCTTGCTGTCGTCCTCAGGCGCCACGTGCCAACGCCAAATGTTGCTGAATCCCTTCGGCCCCGCCGGACCGGCGGCGCCGCAAGTTCTCATGGAAAACGCCACCCGCGATCAAATCATCGCGGCCGTCAATCAAAACAGCGCTCGCATCAAGTCGCTCACAATCACCGGCGCCACGATTACCGTCCCCGATACGCTCGGCCTGCCGCTCCTAAGCGGCAACATTGCTGCCGAGCGACCCAATCATTTCCGCCTCACCGCCGGCACCGCCGTCACTGGCCAGGAGATCGACCTCGGTAGCAACGACGAACTGTTCTGGCTCTGGATCCGTCACAACACTCCGCCAGGCGTCTACTATTGCCGCCACTCACAATTCGCCAACAGCAACATTCGTCAGATGATGCCCGTCGAACCCTCGTGGCTGCTCGCCGCGCTCGGCATGATCGATATCGATCCGGCCAGCGTCTTCGACGGTCCGCTGCCGCGCAGCGATGGCACCGTGGAACTTCGCACCTGGCTTCCCTCGGCGTCTGGCACACTGCAGCGGGTTGTGGTAATTGACGCCCGCCGCGCCTGGGTGGTCGAACAACACGTCTACGATCAATCCGGCAAAACTTTACTTGCGAGCGCGGTGGCCGAGACGCACCGGTATTACCCAGTCGAACAAATCTCGCTTCCGGAACTCGTCTCGATTCGATTGCCGACGGCGAATATCGCTTTCAAAATCAATATGGGCGCCGCCCAAATCAATCAGCTCTCCGTCGATCGCGCGCAACTGTTCGCCATGCCAACCTTCACCGGCTACCAGCAGTTCGACCTTGGCGGAGCTGCGGTCGGCACGCCGCTTCCGGGCCAACCCGCCAGCCGGCCGCTGCTCGACGGCGTGATGCCCGCGTCGTATCCCGCATATCCAAACACCGGCTATCCAGTCACGCCGGCTTCCGTGCCCGCCGGTATTCCCAGTGCGCCCGCACCCGCACCGGTGACCACCGGCGCGTTGCCAATCTATGGGCAGAAGAATCCCGCCTCACTCCAGCCGGCGCGGCGATATTAAGGCCGCCGCGAGGTCGCTCGCAGAATTTCAGATCGGGCGATCTTGCCAATAACCTGGCCGTCGTCGGCCATGTGCGACTGCGACAACGTAAATCAAGTCGCGACTTGCCATGTGATAAACTACAAGATAAGGAAATCGGCGTAACAAATGGCAGCGTGTGCCTTCGAAGTATGGCACGCCAAAATCGGGTCGGTTAACGATTTGCTCCACCGCCCGGTCGAGCTCTTCTCGAAAACGAGCAGCTACAACTGTGCTTCGCTCGCGATACCAGGCGTGAGCCGCCTCAGTTTCTTTGCTGGCTGGATGAAAAAGAATCTTCGCAGCTTAGTTGGTGTTTTTCTTGAGGCATCGTCGAACTTCCTCCCACGGGATTGGTGTGACTCTCCCGCGATTGAGTTCATCGAGTCGCTTGGCGATCTCGTCACTCCATGTGCTCTGACTGTTGATATCGACTTCCGTATCTAAGCTGCCTAACAAAAGACCCGCTAACTCTGCTCGATCTTTCTCGCTAAGCGAGAGTGCATTGTTATACAGATTTAGAACCGTGTCGCTCATTTCGAATTCCTCAGACAAGCATCGTTTTTGCCATTCGACTTAGTTTAGCGGGCAGAGAGTTTCGATAACAACGGGCGGATTCTAAACTTCGTACACAATCCGCCCGCGATGCTGACTGCGACTGATCTGATCTGTCGCATACAGCCCGGCAAGCACAAACTCAACGCAAGAAGCCCGCACGGCTTCATTCTCGCTCGCGTTCACTTCGAACGCCTTGTCCCACACGGGCGGCACGCGCTTGATGAGCGTTGCGTAGTGGCTCGAAGGCAGCATGTCGCCCACTTCGATTTTCACGCCGTGTGAAAAAATCTCAGCGATTTCCGCCAGCCCATGCTTATCGACATACTCCTTGAACACGGTCGCAATCGCATCCGCGAGCACCGCATCGAGCACTTGTCGCTCGCTCATCTGGTGCGAGCCCATCATATCGAGCTCAAGCTTTCCGAGCGATGACGCGTACAAGTGACCCAGATCGCTGATTCGCGGCACCGCCGGTTTCTCACCCAGTACCACTGCTCGCTGCCGCGCTGAAGCCACCATCGTTCGATAGTTCGATAACGACAACCGTGCGCTCACGCCCGATTGCTGATCCACATATTTGCTCCGCCGCGCCGCTCGACTGATCTCCTCAATCAGCTCTTTCATGAAATAGGGTACGAGAACATCCGAAGGGGGGAGTGTGGAAGGGGCAGTCTCGGAATCTTGTTCGCCTGCCTTTTTCCCCTTTCCTTCCGCTTCCTGCTCAATAATCGCGATGCCCAAATCGCGTTCCTGCGGATAGTGCGTGTGGATAATCGACCCGATCCGGTCCTTGAGCTGCGGAATAACTTTGCCCGAACGGTTGTACGTCGACGGATTCGCGCTGAACAAAATCAGCACATCGATATCGAACTGGATGGGGTATCCGCGAATCTGCACGTCGCGCTCTTCGAGAATATTGAACAACCCGACTTGCACGAGCTCGTCGAGCTCCGGCAGTTCGTTCATGGCGAAGATGCCGCGATGCATCCGCGGAATCAAACCGAAGTGAAGCGCGTCTTCGACGCCCATGCTCACGCCGGCAGCCAACTTGGCCGGATCGATTTCGCCGATGATGTCGGCGAACTTCGTGCCGGGCGCTAGCCGCTCTGCGTACCGCTCTTCGCGTCGCCACCAACCAATGCGCACTTCATCCGCCGGCACGCTGCTCACTAATTGACGACCCCGCCGCGTGATCGGTCGAAGCGGATCGTCGTGTACCGAAATCTTCGGATCGTCGATATAAGGAATCGCTTCGTCGAGAAACGACGCCATCAGCCGCATGAGCCGGCTTTTCGCCTGTCCCTTTTCTCCGAGGAATAATATGTCATGCTGGGCGAGAATCGCAATATTCAGCTCGGGAATAACGGTATCGTCGTAACCGACGATACCGGGATAAAGATCCTCGCCCGCCTGTAGCTTCGTAAGGAAGTTGTCGTGAATCTCTTGTTTAACCGTTTTGGAAGTCCAGCCGCTGTCGCGCAATTCAGACAGCGTGGATGCTCTGCTCGCTACCGAGGTCGCCATGAATGAACCGTATCGCTTGGTTTATCGCTAAGATCGTATCCACGATTATAGCGCGACGCTCTCAATGGGGCAGGGGTGGCCTCATCGCGGCCGTGCGTTCATGACACACCAAAGGGCCGAAAAAAGGCGTCAGATTGCATCGTAGCGTATGCGGTCGAAGTGGCTATCGCCGGAAAACCGTGGGTACGTCGCCAACGCGGTTCGAGAGAAATTCGGCGGAATCTGCCCGCTGATTTAGCTGATAGCGGACAAGATCCGTCTTAACCCGCGCGTATCCTTCGGGCGGCTCCGATCCTTTCAGCGTTAAGCAATACATGCGCGGGCTGTCATTTATGTTGACCGCCGTTTGATTCCACCGCGCAAGATAGGACTTAAGCGCCCAGTCGGTCGACACGTCGGGCCCAACGTTGACAGTCGTGGCCCCTGGCAAAATATGCTGCAGCGCAAGCGTGTCGCAATACACGTCCTTATCGCGGCCCGGCCGACCCGCCAGCACGCACGCCAAGATCATCGTGAAGCAAATTAAGCCGCCGCACACCCAGCGAAAGCGATGGCTCAATTGCGCGGTGCGCGCTTTGTCGCGTTCGGCGTTCATCAAGTACGCAACTGCTTCTGCGCACGCGATCGCAAGTGCCATTGCATAGAACGGATAGGAAGGGGCTACGTAATGACCTAACTGCTTCGGGCTAATCATGATTGGCAGCGAAGCACTCGCTGCCGTTAACAGCGAAAAATAAAGTGCGGCGCGCAAGGCGTTGTTGCCGACAATCTGCGTCGGCGCTGATTCGATCCTTCCGGCTCGGCGACGCCTTCTTGCCCACATCGTGAGCCCTATGGCAATCAGCGCGGGAACGCATAATTCGCGCGCGATCTTGCCGATCGGAGCAAAATGTCCCAGCCGAGTTGCATACACCTCACGACTGCCGGCCAGGCTTGCTTCGACCTGCGAATGAAAATAAGTATTCAAGAAATGATACGCGGGTGAGTGGAGCAGGAGCCCGCTCAAAAGTGCTGCAAACATCACGGGAAGAATCACAGTTGCCAGAAGTTGCCGCGACGTCCATCGGTGGAACGCAACCGCAAACAGCAAGGGCGTCGCCAGTGGATACAAGCCGACGGGACCTTTGCATAACACGGCACCTAATACACACCCAGCCGCGAGCAGCATCCATGCAACCATCGCCCGCGTGCCACCGTACGCCGCGCGCACCGAGGCA
>DATBAY010000059.1:0-1527 GCA_036271295.1 Lacipirellulaceae bacterium
TCAAGGTTCACACAAAGAAATCTCCTCTTGCGGACGACGTTGATTTGAGCGTGATCGCGCGCGGGACTCCCGGTTTCGCGGGGGCCGATCTAGCAAATCTCGTGAACGAAGCGGCCCTGGTAGCTGCCCGCCAAAACCGCAAGGTGGTCACGCAATTTGATTTCGAACTGGCTAAAGATAAAGTCTTGATGGGCGTAGAACGTAAGAGCCTGATCATCAGTGACAAAGAAAAGCGCATGACGGCGTATCACGAAGCGGGACACGCTATCGTGGCGGCGCTACTCGAACATGCCGACCCGCTGCATAAAGTAACGATCATTCCGCGCGGTATGGCTCTAGGGCTAACGATGCAGTTGCCTATTGATGACAAACTGTCTCACGACAAGAAATATCTGGAAGCGCGTTTGGCTATTCTGATGGCCGGACGGATTGCGGAAGAAATTTTTCTCGACCAGATGACTACGGGCGCCGGTAACGATATCGAGCGCGCCACCGAGATGGCTCACAAAATGGTTTGCGAGTGGGGCATGAGCGAACTAGGGCCGCTAAGCTTCGGCAAGAAGGACGAGCAAATCTTCCTCGGCCGTGAGATCAACCAACACCGCGATTACAGCGAAGAAACCGCCATTAAGATTGACCAGCAGGTTCGTAAATTGGTGGAGGACGGTTACGACCGTGCCAAGCGTATTATTTCTGACCGTTCCGATGCAATGGTTCGCATCGCCGAGGCGTTGCTTGAGCGTGAAGTGCTCGATGGCGCTGAAGTAATGGCTCTTATCGATGGGCGAACCCTGCCGAAGCTGGCACCCACCAATCAAAAGCCTAGCAGCCCGGATGGCGGCGCAGTGGCGCCTACGCCAATGCCAAATGCCTTGCCCGGCTTGATGGGTGGCGAGAGTCCGCAGCCTGCTTGATTCCAGCGTTTCAGGTTTATTTATTTGACGTTGACGGCACCCTGGTTGATTCCGCGATAGACATCGTGGGAGCCATCCAGGGTGTTTTGTCTACAACGCCTAAACACGACGTGCCGTTTGACTTCATAAAGAGTTACATCGGGCGGCACTTAGTCGACCTATTCGAGAATCTCTTTCCGGACTATACGTCTGAGCAGATTGACGCCCTTGTTGTGGAGTATCGGCGCATTTATCCGCTGCGTAATCATGCTGCGACGACAGCTTATCCGGGAGTGGCCGCGGCACTCAGTCAGTTGAGTGGCCGCAAGTCAACCGCGACCACCAAGGGCACACCGACGACTCGCGTAGTTTTAGAACGCTTTGGTCTTCTACAATTTTTCGATCACGTGCAGGGCACCGATGGCTTCCCGGCGAAGCCGAACCCCGACGTAATCTTTAGCGCCCTTTTGGGGTTGAATGCCTCGCCTGCTGAGTGTTTATTGGTAGGCGATTCGCCTGCCGATATTGAAGCGGCGCATCGAGCCGGGGTGAAGAGTTGCGCCGTGACATACGGTTACGGTAAGTACGAGGAACTAGCTAAATGGGAGCCCACATTCTGGGTAGACGATCTCTC
>DATBAY010000060.1:0-3959 GCA_036271295.1 Lacipirellulaceae bacterium
CCTCGTCGAGGGTTTGAAGTCGGGCAAGTTGGGTGGCGTCGCGCTCGATGTCTACGCGACCGAGCCGTGCAAGTCGCACCCGCTGTTCACGATGCCCAACGTCGTCTGCACTCCGCATTTGGGGGCGAGCACCGAAGAAGCTCAGACTCAAGTGGCTGTCGAGGGCTGCGAACTGCTAGTTAATTTCTTTGCGACCGGTGCGATCCGCCACGCGGTCAACATGACCACGCTCGACGCCACGAAGCTCGAGGCCTTGCGCGATTATCTCGACCTGGGCTATCGCCTGGGAATGTTGCTCTCTCAGCTCGATCGGCAGCCGGCCAAGTCGTGCCGCGTGTTGTATCGCGGCGAAATCGCGGAAAAAGAGACCAAGATTTTGACGGCGGTTTTTGCCGCGGGGCTTCTGCAGGGCGCGCTCGACCAGGAAGTGAATTTGGTCAACGCAGAGCTCGTGCTTAAGCAACGGGGCATTAAGCTGACCGAGGAATCGCGAAGCGAAATGGGGTCCTTCCGATCGTCGATGACGGCGGAAGTAACGTATGACCATGGACAACATAAGGCGGCGGCTACCATTTTTGGTCAGCACATGCCGCGGCTCGTGTCGCTCGATGATCGGCGGCTTGAGGCGTACTTGGACGGCCGGATACTAGTGTTCCGGCATCACGATGTGCCAGGAATCATCGGGGCGGTAGGCACAATTTTCGGCAAGCATGGCGTCAACATTGCTCAAATGGCAGTGGGCCGCGATACGCCGGGCGGAGAAGCCGTGGGCGTGCTGAATTTGGATACCGAACCGTCTCCGGAGGCTTTGGCCGACGTGCGCAAGTTGCCGGCGATTACGTCGGCAACCGTCATTCGACTGCCTCCCGCAGGCCAATTGCCGAGCTGGCTGCAAGGTTAGCCGCGGCTTCCTTTTTTCGTACGCCGAAACCGATGGTGCAACCCGGCATGCCTCAAAGGCGTCACAGCCATCATAGGCTGTGCGGCGGCGCCTTGTGCTGGCGTGAATGTGACGGATTTTGCGCGGCGGGCGTGGCAGTTCTTGTTGAGATTCGATCACTTTGCGTACGCCCACTTGGAGGATATTGCCGATCTCCATGGGACCCGACGAACGCGTGCGAGAGCGCAACAAAATGTTAGAGGCTAAGCGACCTGCGCAGATAATGCGTGCTATTTTTGAGAGTCGTTAGCCCTTACCTAACCGCTTCGCTTCCCACCTCGCTCGCAGCCAACCGTCATGAGCACCGCCATCCTTCCTCGCCCGTTGGTCGATCAGATTTGCACCGCGCTCACATCGAATCCGCACGTGCCGTTTCAGGACGTGCGTGTTGAAGCTGCGGACGGCCGAGTTGTGCTCAAAGGAAGCGTACGGACGTTTTTCCAGAAGCAAATGGCCCAAGAAGCGGTTCGCCGCGTCGACGGCGTGCAGCAGATCGAAAACTTGCTGCAAGTGAACTGGACCTAAGCATCGACGCGGCCGAAGCAGACGAGGCACATGTCGTCGCTTTGGTCGAATCCATCGACGAATTTGTGAACGTCTTCTAAGATGTGCTGCCCGAAATCGACCAGGCTGACGGCCGGGCTATTCAATTGCTGCTTTAATCGTTCGATGCCGTAGAGCTCGCGCTCATTGTTCATGGCTTCGCTAAAGCCATCGGTGAAGATTGTCAGAACATCTCCAGGCTCGACTTTGTGAGTGAAGGACTCATATTCGAAGCCTTCGACTACGCCGAGCGGCAGCCCCGCGGCGTCTTCGCCAATTTCAGTGACATGACCATCCTGCCGGCGTAACAGCGGCGCCATGTGACCAGCATTGACGATCGTGAGTTCGCTGGCGGCGGGGTTGAGCACGGCGGCAAGCATTGTGACGAAACGATCTTGCCAATCCTGCTTGGCAAACCCGTCATTGATTCGTTGAATTGCCTTCGCCGGGTCTGGCTCACTGGCGAGCGAAAAGCGGACGTCCGCTGAAAGGCGAGCCATGAGCAGCGCTGCGGGTACGCCTTTGCCCGCGACATCGCCGACAATAACCGCATATCGTCCGCCGGGCAGCTGGACGTAGTCGTAGTAATCGCCGCCAACCTGGCGAGCCGCCTGATAGTAGTCAAAGAAGAAGTATCCCGGCACTTGCGGGGGAGCACTCGGCAGCAAAGATCGCTGCATTCGGCGAGCGAGCTCGAGGTCGCGTTGCATGGCCCGCTGGGCCGCCACCTGCTCGTGCATCTTGGCGTTATCGATCGAGACCGCGGCTTGGCTCGCGACAGTTGCGAGGACCTCTAAATCCTGATCGGTGAAGCGAGCGCGCTGGTTCAGCGTATCGATTTGAATGACGCCGAGCGGCTGGCCATCGAGCCCGATCATGGGAGCGCAGATCATGGAACGGATCGAAAAATCGGCGATGCTTTGGGCCATGCCAAAGCGTTCGTCGCTGGCGGCATCGGCGGAGAGGATCGCCTTTTTGTTTTTCATCGCCTCTTCGACGATCGTGCGGCTAATCCGCATTCGCTCCTCGCTGCCGGGGCGGCGGCTCTTATCTGCCACGACGACCGGCGGGCCATCAGCCTTTGGCTTCATGACGACGAAGCCGCGATCGGCCTGGGTAAAGATTTTGAACAGACTTTCGAGTAATTTGGGCAGGATGTCTTCCACCGAAACAGCGTGCGCGAGGCCGTTCGTAATCTCCATGAGTGCCGCGAGCTTGACCTCGGGCTTCGCCGACAACCCCCAACTTGCCGACCCACCGCTTACATCGAGCGTGGCCATGACGCTGCCGCGGCCCGAACTCGAGCGATCGTCGACGATATCCGTAATTGACGATTCTTCGAGATTGCGTAAGGGATTCAGCAGCGCAGGAGTCTGAGCGGTGTAGAAGCGAAACTCCTGATCGCAAATAATAAGGCGATCGCCTTCGCCAAGGGGAGCCCGCTCGGTCAGCCGGTTGTCATTGAGAAATGTGCCGTTGCGGCTTTGCAGATCTTCGATGAAATAGCGGCCGCTGTCGCGGAGAATGACGGCATGCCTTCGGCTCACTGCGGGAACATCGAGCGGAACTTCGCAATCGGCGCTGCGACCGATTACGGACCGGTCGGCGTCTAGCTCGAAGCGCACGCCGGGCGTGTTTCCCTTAACTAGCTCAAGGATGGCCATGCGATTTCACCGCCGATCGAAATAAGAAACCGTTTGCCGCGCCCCGGCGGAACCGCCGCGCTGAGCGCGCCCGTTGCAATTCGATCGAATCCATGCGGAAAGAAGCGACAAGCCGATATTTTAGGGACTTTATCACCTTCCGGTCAACGGTTTGGCATAGAATGGCACCGCACGTCGTGGACTGAGGACGCTTTCAAAAGCGTGCGTCCTCGGCGATATTGACCTATGGAGACACGACGCGTAACGTGGCGCATGGACCCTGGCCGCCAGCGCCACGGCTTGTTTCCGGGCGGGGATCGCTCTCGAATCGAGTTGATGTATTTTTTTGGGGAATGGTGTAACGGTAGCACTACGGACTCTGACTCCGTCAGTCTAGGTTCGAATCCTAGTTCCCCAGCTTCTTTTCTCCCGCGTCCTGCGTAGAATCTTACCAACCCGTAGCTGATTGGTAAGAATTTGGTAAGACTGTTGCGACGGTGTTGGGTTGGCATTGGAGAGCCACCCGATGGCAGCCTTACAACTTCGAGGCGATTCCTATCGCCTAATTTTCCAGTATCTCGGCCAGCAACAAAGTCGCACGCTCGGCGACATCAGCCAGACCGAGGCCGTGCAGTGTAAGACGCGCTGCGAACAATTGTTGATGCGCGTCAGGCAAGGGCTTCTCGAAGTCCCGCCTGGCGTCGCCATCGCCGACTTCATCCTGTGTGATGGCAAGCCGCCCGTTGATCCGGCTCTCGCCCTGCGGAAGCAGACCACCCTTCAAGAATTGCGAAAGGGCTATCTTGCCACCCACGGCAACGGAGCGATTGAGA
>DATBAY010000061.1:0-7868 GCA_036271295.1 Lacipirellulaceae bacterium
CCCCGATGCTCACATGCGAGCGGATCTTGCCGATCGTGGACTCGGGGACGCCGGCTTTCGAGAGGTCGTCAATCGATTTGTAGGGTCGACCTTTAATGATCTTCTTGGCGGTCGCTTCGCCGATGCCGGGGACTTCTTGCAGCTGGGCTTCGGTCGCTTTGTTGAGGTCGACGGTGGCGGAAGCCTTTGCGTCGGAAGCGGGTTTGGTTTCCGCGAACGTGGCGCGCGGCGGGGCGCTCACGAGCAACAGTGCCGTGGCGAGCAAGATTAAGCGTTGGGGACGCGCGACGATTGAAAACTTCATGGCAAAACTCCCTCGAGAATAACAAGGAGCGGACTGAATCGGAGTGATCGTAAAATACGCGGCAGGATCAGACTGGTCGCAACAGGCAACTTGGCTGACGCGCAATTTAGCCTAACCCTGCGAAATTCGACTCGCAATAAGGAAGATCCGGCTTTGCAGAAAATTATCGCCGGCGGCGGTGAGTTCCGAATGGGAGACCTAGACGCTAAGATCGAGAGCGAACATTCACCATTAAGGAACGTGCGATATGCCAAAATTAACGGTAGACGGTGTCGGCGAGTTTGAAGTGGCTGCGGGCAAGCGAATGGTGCTGGCCTTGGTGGAAGATGCCAAAATCGATCAGCTGCACGCCTGCGGCGGGCATGCTCGGTGCACGACTTGTCGGGTGGAATTCATTAGCGGGGAGCCGGCGAAGATGACGGTTGCGGAGCGGGACGTGCTGAAGGCGCGCGGCCTCGGCGGCATCCGGCTGAGTTGCCAAATTGCCTGCGACCACGATATGGCCGTACGGGCGATCAGCCGATTCGAAGGCAGCGGCCGGAAGGATGCAGGGTCGCCGGTGGGGCCGGAGATCGATCCGCCGCCCGTGTGGGTGGAGAAGAGCGAGGGTTGAGCCTTTGTACGATGTAACGGCCGCTACAAAAGGGTGCCGTGCAGAAAGAGGCGAGCGACGGTGAAATAAATAATGAGTCCGGTCACGTCGACTAACGTGGCGACGAACGGGGCAGAGGACGTAGCCGGGTCGAGGCCCAATCGTTTAAGAATAATCGGCAGCATCGAGCCTGAGAGCGTGCCCCACATCACGATGCCCACGAGCGCGAAGGCGACCGTTAGCGCCACTCTGAACCAGTAGGGGCCATAGATATCGGTGAAGTGACTCCAGATGACGATGCGGAAAAAGCCGATCGTTCCCAGGAGGATTCCTAACATGAGCCCAGAAAATAGTTCTCGTCGCATGACCCATAACCAATCGCGAAGTCGCACCTCGCCCACAGCCAAGGCCCGCACGAGAAGCGTGGCCGCCTGAGAACCGGAGTTGCCACCGCTGGAGATAATGAGCGGTATAAAATACACGAGAACTTCGGCTAAGTGCATTTCTTCGCCGTAATGCGCCATCGCAGTTGCGGTGAACATCTCGCCCACGAACAGAATCACAAGCCACGACGCCCGTTTTCGGATCATCTCCCACACGGGCGTTTCCCTGTACGATTCGTCGAGCGCTTCGAGACCACCGAAGCGTTGGATTTCGCGGGTGGCTTCTTCCTCTTGCACGTCGAGCACGTCGTCGACCGTAACGATGCCAATGAGGACGCCTCGGCCATCGATAACGGGCAGGGCCGTGCGGTCGTACTTACGAAACAGGGTGACGGCTTCGGATTCTTCCTCGGTAACAGAGAGCGCGACGAATTGCTCATCCATTAACTCTTCCACTTTGCGATTGGGCGGCGAGAGGAGGATTTCGCGGATACGGAGGTCGTCAATCAAGCGCTGATTATCGTCGGTGACGTAGACCACGTTGAGCGTTTCGCTGTCCTTGCCGTAACGGCGAACGTGGTCGAGGACTTGCTCGACCGTCCACTCGCGTTTGACGGTAACGAAGTCGGGCGTCATGAGGCGGCCGACGGTTCCGGCGCCATAGGACATGAGCGACCGGGCAATCCTTTGCTCCTCCGGGCGAAGGAGCATGAGAAGCCGCTCGATTTCCTCGGGCGGCTCGCGTTCGAGCATCGCGGTGCGGTCGTCCGGCGACATGCCGTTGAGAAGCCGCGAGAGCTCGTCGACGTGCATTTCGCGGATGAGGTCCTCGTGCGCCGTGGGCGAGAGATGCTCAAAGCTGCGGGCAGCGAGCTCGGGGTCGAGCGCCGCTAGAACCACGGCATCTTCGCCGGGGGCAAGGTCGTTCAGCAAATCGGCGACGTCTTGCGGCATCCAATCGGCAAGGACCTCGCGCAGCGTGCCGCAATCCTTGCCTTGGATGAGTTCACGGATTTCCGGCAGAGTGAGCTTCTCAAGGATGGACATGAATGCACGCGCGGGGCTGCGGTGGAAGTTTTGAATGAAGGGTTAGTGTATGAAATTTGGGCAGGGTTGGTCTATGCGGGGAAGGGACGATGAGGGCCGCGGAAAATGTAGGTATCTCGCTCTGCGAGAGGCAGATTCGTCTCGCGGAGCGAGACGGCTACAAAAGGCGAGTAGAAAAAGTGAGGCCGCCGGGGGGTCAGTCCGGCGGCCTCTGCGTGCTCGTTGAATAGACACGAGCAGTTTGGATTGTGTGGGGAACGACGCGGCCGACGATCGCGCGGCGCGGAATCTTCTGGGCAGAAAAGCGAGCGAAAGTGCGGGCGGGCTCGGGGCGGCGTGGAGTTCGCTTGGCAGCAGCACGCGAAAGGACAAGGCGGATGAGAATTGTCGAAGCGACGTCGAAGCGCTCCTCATCCAACTAAAACTCTAATATGAATTCTGAATCGATGCGGCGATTTTTCGCGCGCCGATCGCGGATCGCAGCGAGGGTTCCGTAGTTTCACCCTTGAAGGTCGACTAATCGGAATAAAGCGCTGCGGAGCAAGCGTTTGCAGCTGTTAGAACTCGGCGCCAATTTGCAGCGCGGGGCCGAGGAACCCGATCGAGCCGACGGAGCTCGACGTGTTTTGCTCGAGTGCGTCGCTGTGCCAGTTTTGGATTTCGTAGACTGCGCGCGCGTGAAGATCGATGTTTCCGCAACGGCGGCCGACTTGGGCGCCGGCGTATAGTTCGGTCACGACAATATTGTCGTCACCCACCGAATGATCGATGAAGCCGCTGGTTCCGGTCCAGTCGCCGCCGAGGATCGAGAGGCGACCACCGTAGGCCCAGGCACAGTATCCATCCGGAATGCAGTGGCAGGCGGTGAGGCCGTCGGCGGCTGCGGTGAGGCCGACCGCGTCGATATCTGAGCGAGCACCGGTCGGATCTTGGAGTCGCCAGCTGGCCCAGCGCAGGCCGGCGGAGAGATCGACCGTCGAGCGGCTGCCTTCGAAACGATGGACGGCTTCGAGATCGAAGACATCTAGTTTCACTCGCACGGCGCCGGCGCCGAGAACGTCGGTACCGCGATCGTAATCCCAGAAGCGTACCCGCGCATCGACAGCGCCAACATTTTGAACGCCGAGCGTGTAGCGCGGCGCGAGCTCGTAAGTTTCAGAAAGTTTTCCGAAAGTGTCTTCGGAGAAGCGCGTGCGGACAAACTTGAAATCGATGTCGCCGTAAACATGCGGTTGCTGCGACGCCGAAGGCGCGGCAAGCGGATCGCAATTGGTGGCGCGGCACGGGCCGTCGTGATAGCCGCCGCATTGCGGGCAAGGGCCGGACGGCTGCATCATGCCGGGGCCGCATTCCATTGAGTCGCACGAGGGGCCGCAACCGGGGCCGCACATTTCGCCTGGATAACCGCAGCCGGGGCCGTTGCCGAGTACTTGAAGCGGTGGCACGTTGCCGGCGCCGATCGGCGGGCCGGTTGTTACGACGCCGTCATCCGGGAGTAATTGAACATTGTCGCCATCGCTGCTGACGTATTGGGCCTGTTGAATTTCGCTCCGATTTGCGTCTGCGGGTGACGTGTACGAAGCGAGCGAAATCGTGCCGGGCTCGCCAACCATCGGCATCAAGCGCTGCCGGGGGAGATCTAATTGCGAGGCCAGCAGCGTTGAACCAGAATCGTTTCGCACGGAAACAACTTGGCCCACGTGTGAGGCCAGATCGACGCCCGGCACGGGTTCGACGTATCGCTGCACGGTGCCGGATTGATCGGTGAGGGCGTAGGGCGGAGTGCCCTCGGTTTGGTCGGGATTTTGAATCAGCCACGCCAAGGGGGCAGGGTGGTTCGAACTAGCGGATTGCGCAACAGCAGCGGGAGTGGCCGACTTGGTCCAATGAACGCTTCCGTTATCCGACAGGGGTTGCTGTACAGCGGCGCGCCAATTGTCGAACTGTGCCCGCGCGACTTCGGAGTGAAACACCGCCACGAGTAGAACGAGAGCCGTTAAGGCGCGACGCAGCCAGATTGTGCGTTCGTTCGACATGGTTTGGTTCCGTCGGTCGCGCGACAGTGAGTAGTTCTAACGGGCGAAAAGCTAAATCGCGAGCGAAAATTCGATCACGATTGCGTTAAGAACCTACCGCTGATATTCCGATACAGACAAGTTTCGAGGCAGATGAGTGGCAGGCTTTTAGCAAAAGCCGCCGAGGCGTGGCAAGACGGGTCGAAGACCGGCGCAGGCACTGCTACCGCGGAGAAGTCTACTGCTGAGCGGGCATCTGCTTTCTCGGGCGATGTGGGGGCGTGTTGTAGTAATGGCTTTTGTATTGGAATACCGTTTGATGCCCCGTGGGGTATTCGTCCTTTGAGCCTTGCGGGTTCAAATTGGGTTGGGCAGCAATTTGCTGAACCCGTCGCGACGTTTGCAGCTGTTGCCGTTGCAAGGCATCGTTGGTCGCCTGTTGTTGCAACTGCGGTTGAACCAACGTGCTGTAGTTGAAAGCGTTCGGCGCGCCGTTCGTATCTGTGCGGAACAGATTTAGGTACGGACTGACCGGGTTCTGCGGTGTTAGGGTGGAAAACGGCTTGGCTCGCAACGAGCTGGCTCCGACGCCGAAACTTGCGGCCCCGCCGCTGTTCATGTTGGAGGCGTAACTGGTCGCCAGCGAATTCTGGCGCGTGAGCGGCGAACCCAAACCGTAGCTGGATTGAGCTTCGACCGTGGCGCAACAGGCCGATACGCTGATCGCAACTGCGACAATCGACCACATGCGATTGATGAACATCGTTCCACTCCTCCCGGCGCGAACCGGGAATCCACCAGCCAAACCTACTCTAGGTGTCACGCTTAATTCTAGAATCGACAACTTCCAGGGACAATAAAATCGGTTGCACAAAATGTCCGATGGTATGGGCAAACCATCGGGCTGCGGGCTGCAAACCGCGATAAAGTAGCGACGATTCGAGCGGCCTGCCTCTTTCGGGCGGTGGCAATCCAAGCCGAAGGTCGTAGCCGGTCCATTTTGGCGGCACGTTACAACTGGCACGACCGGTTCGGGCGACCAGTCTTGAAAATTGCTAACGTTATTGAACGGTCCCCAGGGGGCACCTTCAGTTCCTACGCAACTACTCGGCTTCGGGTTCGCCGACGTCGACTTGCGACCAATCAATATCCGCGTTTTCGGCCTGGACTTTTTCCAGAATTTCTTGGGCTCGGGCGAGGTCTTGCTGCGCCACGTAGACCTGGACCCAGCTCGGCGCGGCGACGCGGAAGTCGGCCGTGTTTTCGCCGGCCATTGTGGCTTTGATGCCTTCTTCTTCGAGAGCCGAGACGATGACGCCCGCGCCCCATTCGTGCGGAGCGGCGGTGAGGATGACAGGTTCGAGCGGATCGGTTTGGGCCATGGTCGATATCTCGGTATTACGGCAAGCCGCCGAATGGATTGCGGTTTTAAATTAAGCGAGCAGGTCTTGGATGACATGCCCGCCGCCGGCGATTTTCATCGGCCGGCCGTTCTTGGCAGTGTAGACGGTCTTGAGCGAGATGCCGAGGGCCTGACAAACAGTCGCCATGAGATCTTCGGAGGAATATGGATCGGATTCGACACTCGTGCCGTCGGCATTGGTTTTGCCAATCGCCCGGCCACCCTTGATGCCGGCGCCGCCCAGGACCACGCTCCACGCCCGAGCGTAATGATCGCGGCCGGCGTCGCCATTAATGCGCGGCGTGCGGCCGAACTCGCCCATGCAGAGCACGACCGTGCTATCCAGCAAGCCTCGCTGTTTGAGGTCTTCCATCAGCGCGGAGAACCCTTTGTCGAGCTCGGGAAGTTTCTTTTGGAGCGTTGTGAAGCAGCCTTTGTGCAGATCCCAACCGCCCGAATTGACCTCGACGAACGGCACACCAACTTCCACGAGCCGGCGGGCCATGAGACAGCCGCGGCCAAAATTGTTGTCGCCGTACTTTTCGGTCATGTCCTTCGGTTCCGAGCGAACTTGGAACGCCTTCATCTGTTCGCTGGTGAGCAGCTCTTGCGTTTTACGCAGCACCTTGGCGTGCTCCTCGGCGGCGGAGCCGCGCTTCTCACTGACAAAACGCGTTTCGAGCGCATCGAGCAGCTTCATGCGGTCGGCCATGCGCGTGGCAGGCATCGTGAGCGTGGCGTCTTTGATGTTGCCGTTGGCATCGACTTGGAACGGCGCGTAAGCCATGCCCAAAAAGCCGGGGCCTTCGCTCGCGCCGCCAATCGAGACGAACGGCGGGATTTCGAGCTCTTTGGTCTTCGACTCCATCTCGTGGGCGACGGTCGCGCCGTAGCTCGGGTGCTCGACGCTCGGGTTCGGCACGTACCCGGTATGCATGTAATAGCGGCCGCGCTCGTGGTCGGCTTCGCGCGTGCTCATTGCGCGGACAATTGAGAGGTTCTGGCCCTGCTTCGCAAGGTTTGGCAGCAGTTCGTTGATCTGAAAATCGCCGGCCGTGGAGAGCGGCTTAAATTCGCCCGCGGTCGGAGCGCCGGGCTTCATGTCCCACATGTCGATCGAGGGCGGTCCGCCGCCGAGCCACAGCAGAATGCACGACTTATGATCTTTGCTAAGCGCCTTCGCATTCGCCCGCAGCGTTTGCGAAAGCGCGAACGATGAACCCAAGAACGCGGAAGCGCCCGCCAAGTGACGCATGAAATGGCGGCGGGACATGCCATCGGGAACTTCGCAGCAGTAGTCCATCTTTTTCGCCCTAAGTTTTTATCACAGAGGACACAGAGAGCACGGAGAAGAAATCAATTAGATTTCAAACACTCTCTGTGAACTCTGTGGTTAATTCTAGTTGTCTTTCTCAGTACCTCAATGAATGAGAATGAACTCATTCGTATTCAGCACCGCCCACCATATATCTTGCAGCGCGGTGTCGACGTTGCCCTTACGGGCGACGAGCAGCTCGTTGCTGATGGTCAACTCTTGCTTGGTTGGCCTGCGCGAAAGGCCCGCCAGGTAGAGGTAGTTAATCTTGTCGGCGTTGTCGCGCTTCGGGTCCATCGCCACTTTCGCGAGCATGCTGCCTGGCTGGTTGCCGGTGGCCCGCTTCACCAGCTCGCCGTTCATCAGGGCGAGCGCTTGTGGGATCGAGCCGTTGAAGGTCGTCGATTCGTCGTTGTCATCCGTGCCGAACGCGTTGTTGAATTGCTTGAGCCACTTCTCGCGCATGTCGGCGGAGTCTTTTTTCGAGTACGTATTGTCGGCGCCCGTCGCCACGATCAGCGATTCGTACAGCTGCTCGGCCTCCATCTGCCGCATGTAGAACCGGCTGAACATCGGCTTCGCGCCGAGCGCGGGATCATCATCGGCGTTGCGCGAGCCGATCTGGCTGCTCAGGCTGTACGGTTCCGAGAGGGCGATCCATCGCATGAGCTTTTTAAGGTCGAAGCCCTCGTCGCGGAACGATTTGCCGAGCTGGTCGAGCAACTCGGGGTGCGACGGCGGATTATGCGGGCCAATGTCGTCGATCGGTTTCGTAAACCCGTGGCCGAGGAAGTGGGCCCACATGCGGTT
>DATBAY010000062.1:0-11062 GCA_036271295.1 Lacipirellulaceae bacterium
GATCGCGCTGACACCATTGTAGAGCGGTGCGATCAGCGGTTGTTGAATCGAGACCGTTCCATCGAACGCTCGAGCATCTCCCCACGCCTCGAGAAAGTGCGCCTGCGGCAGATGCCAATCGCAGAGGGCAGAAGTTTCATCTTGATACAAACCTAGATGCACGCGCTGCGGAACGTGCTGCAATTGTTTCGCGAATTCCAAATCGGCGGGCGCATCGTAAACCGGGTTGCCGCCGAGAATGATTAGCATTTGAACGTGACCTGCCGACATGTCCTCCGTCAGCGTCTTCAGGTCGGCGATTTGGTCGCGCGGATTCACTTCCACCGGCGCGATGTACCTTACCGTGTGGCCAACGTTGCCGAGCGTGTCGTTCAAGGCGTGGGCGATGGCGTGGACAATGGGCGGCTGGGTTTCGCCGGCGATGACGACGCTTGCGCCGCGATGGGCGTTCAAATCCTTGGCGATCGCGGCTACCAAGCGTTCGTACTTCGCGTTTGCGCGTGATAGGCCGGGTAATTGCAGCTCGCTGGCGAGGGAGAGCGCGAACTGCTCGACATCGGCCGCTCGTATCGGGAAGCGATGATCGGCGGCCGAGCCGGTGACGCTCGGGGCACTTTCGGCGACGTAGAGGCGGTTCATGGCCGGGCCGCCGGGCGCCGCGGCCGAACGGCGTTTTGTCGAGAAATCGCGCGCCGAACGCAGGTGGGCTGGGCCCACGCCGAGGAAATCGGCATCGAGCGAAATGATCACATCGGCACTGGTGAAGTCGTAAAGCGTATCGAGCGGTTCACCCAACGCGAGCCGTGCGCCTTCGTGCCCGTTGTTGCTATGCGCAGGTTCGAATTGGAACCAGCGCGCCGCTGGGAAGTCGTGTTTGAATCGGCTTGTTTGGCCCGTGAGTTGATCCGCGAGGGTGGGCGAAGTGATCGTTGAAGACAAAATCACCAGTCCCCTGCCCTGCTCCGTTCGTAACGCGTCGAGCGATTTGCGGAATTCGATCTGGGCATCGCTCCAACTGCGCGGTTGGCCGCGATACGTTATGGCTTGTGAGCGATCGGGATCGTACAGGCCGAGAATTTCCGCTTGGGTGAAGGCGTCGGTCGCGCCTAGGCTGGCGGGATGATTCGGATTGCCTTCGATCTTCGTGGGTCGCCCCTCGTGGCTCTTCACCAAGATTCCCGTCGCATAACCGCCAAGTGTCGCCGCGCTGGCGAACTGCAGCGCCCGGCCTGGCACCATTTGCTCCGGCTGTTTCGCATACGGCAGAATCTCGCCGATGGGCGCCTGCGGTGAACAGCCAGACATACCGGCCAGCGCGAAGGACGCGCCCATCAGCATCAAAAACTTCCGGCGCGTGAAAGGGTCGTTCCATTCCGAAGCATGGCGCGGGAACTCGCGCTCCAGCATTTCTTGAAACTGGGGCGAACTCGCCAGCTCTTCGAGCGCGCGCCAATGCCGCTTCCTGATTTGCTCAGGTACGGAACGATCTGTCGAATTCGAATGGCACTCTTTCATCGATGACACGTCGAGCAGCTGGTTAGCTCCTCGGTCGAACGAATGTGGTACTGCTTGTAAAGATCGTCGGCCAGCTGCGCGCGATCGCCGGTTGGTTGCCAGGTCATGTTGACGACTTCATTCCGCGGCCGCAGGTGAGACTTCGGATTGCGATGGCAATCGAGGCACCAGCCCATCAGGAGCGGCTTGTCCTGGTAGGTGAATGGCATCTGGTCGACGCGCCCGTGGCATTCGACGCAGCCAACTCCTTTATTGACGTGAATGCTGTGATCGAAGTACGCGAACTGGGCGAGGTTGTGCACTCGCTCCCACGCGATTGGCGCGCCAGTGCGGTAACTGGCGCGAACGGGCTCGAGGACCGAAGCGCCGACCCAAATTTCCTGATGGCAGTTCATGCAAGTTTTTGTCGGCGGCACGCCGGCGAAGGGAGTCGACTCGACTGAAGTGTGACAGTACCGGCAATCGATTCCAAGCTGCCCCGCATGGTGTGCATGGCTGAACTGCACGGGCTGCACCCGGGCGAGCCGTTCCTGCGTCACGTAGGGAGACCAACCGACAACGTAGAGGGCCAAGCTCAAGACGATCAGGCACGTCAGCGCCGCGATAATGCTGACTTTAGACAGCGTGTTGAAACTGCGATGAAATACTTGCGGCACGTTCTAATGCCCTTGCTTTGGCGCGGCAAATGCAACCTGTGCCAACTGAACCTATACAGATTGGCGTTCTGGCCGGGAAAATTCCAGGGGGTAGCAAGTGTTGTTCCAGATTTTTAGCTGGGCGATGAGCAGCAAGCGAGCGAGTTGAACGACGCGCAGTCAGCCGGGTTGCGATTGCGCATTTCACTCTCTCGCCAACGGACGACGGACCGGCTTATAATCGATGATCATCGACAGCGAACGGTGTGGTTGAAGACGCCACGCGTTCACTCGAGCATTTGAATTCCGTAACAACGGTTTGCGATGAGGATGTTATGTCGACCGCTCAACGAATTGGCCTGGCAGTGTTATCTTTGATTGCATTCGCGGCGTTGCCTGGCGTCGCTCAAGCGCATATTGGTCTTGGCTCGACGACTGGATTCGTGGACGGCGTGGTCCATCCGCTGAGCGGACTTGACCACATTTGCGCAATGCTCGGGATCGGGCTGTGGGCGGCGCAACGTGGCGGCCGCAGCATTTGGGTCTTGCCGCTGGCATTTGTGTTAGTGATGACGGTCGGCGGCCTGTTGGGAATGGCTCATGTTTTTATTCCGTTAATTGAGCCTGGCATTGTCGCTTCGGTGCTTGTCATCGGACTTCTAGTTGCTACAGCGATTCGTTTGCCTTTAATCGGCAGCACGTGCCTCGTGGCACTTTTCGCGCTATTTCACGGTCATGCGCACGGGACCGAAATGCCTGTCGCCGCGGCCGGCGCGTGGTATGGAATTGGCTTTTTGTCTTCCACCCTGGTCCTCTTAGCCTTCGGCGTGGTGCTAGGTTTGGCAGGTCGAAAACTTGATGCACCTTGGATATTTCGCACCGCGGGAGCGGCGATCGTTACCTGTGGTCTGGCGTTGTGCGCCATTTATCTCGGCTAGTGCCTCAGCCACTTAGCGGCGTGGTCGCGATGCGTTCGTGACGCGATTCTAACACGCGCTAATTCACGCCGGCATTTCTCGCTTTTCCGCTATCGCCGGATTGGCGCTCCGGCGATAGCGGGCATCCGTTAAAATCTTGTTCGTGGTGGGGGACTTTCTGGTTTAGTCCTGTACCCCATAGCGCGCCGAGATCGAGATGAACGTGCAACTTTCGCAACGGAAGAAAAGAAGCCTACAGCGTTCGCCGCGACGGATTGCGGTGACGATCTTAGAGCTGCTCGTTGTCATTTCGTGCATCACGGTCTTGGCGTCGTTGCTGCTGCCGGCGATGCAGAGCGCCCGTGAAAGTGCGCGCAACTTGGAGTGTGGGAATCATCTCCGGCAGCTTGGCGTAGCGTGTCATTCGTACGCCGATGCGCACCGGACCCTGCCCATCGGGTGGCAGTTAGACTCAAGTCGACGCTGGGCGTATGGCTGGGCCGGAAGCCTGCTAAACGAAATCGAGGAACCCGCGCTTCAAATCGCGACAGATCGCACTCGTCCCATGGACCAGCTGGATCCAAGCACGCGTTCGACGACTCCAATTCTTTTTCTTTGCCCTTCGGACTTCGGCGAGCCGACTTTTCCAATGTTCGCGGAGATCGGCGAACACGGCACGCATGCGCAAGAATCGGCAGATGTGATTATCACGCTGCCCCGAGCAAACTACGTTGGAGTATTTGGCACCACAGATCCGGATGACGTGCCGCCCGGAACAATCGGCAACGGCATCTTCATTCAAGACCGCCCGCATCGTTTCGAAGAGGTACTCCGAGGAACTAGCCATTTGATGATGGTTGGAGAACGCACGACACGCAAAGTCCCTTCGACGTGGCTCGGTTTTGCAACGAACGGCGAGGATGCGGCCGGCCGAGTTGCCGGATATGCATACTTGGGACCCAACCGCGATGATGCGGACGAATGTGAATTTGACAGTCGTCATCCCGGCCATTCCAATTTTGTTTGGGCCGATGGCCATGTAACAGGCGTGCAAAACGACGTCGACCGCGCGGTTTATAAGGCGGACGCTGAATGCCGTTAGTTATGACGGCTACCCTGCGAGCCCGTATAACTCGATTGACTTAAAACACAAAGAATGCCGTACGGCAAGCTTGATTCAACATGAATCGGCAAGTAAAAAATGGCCAGGCGCTGCAATTGACGAACAGCCGAACCGAACACGAAATTATTGGCATCGGGCACCGGCCCGCATTACGCGCGGGCGTCACTAACTCTTCCGCACCTTTTCCTCGCACCTGTTTTGAAAACAACATGGCGTTTCCTCGTCTCACCCGTTGCGAACTCGAACTGATGGACGTTTTGTGGCAAAAGGGCGAAGCCACCGTTCAGGAAGTTTGCGACGAGTTAACACGCCCGTTGGCATATACGACCGTTATGACGACGCTCGGGCTTTTGCACAGCAAAAAGAAAGTGCTGAAACGAGTAAAGCGCGGGAGAGCGCACGTGTACCAACCGATAATCTCGCGCGACGAAGTCAGCCGCGCCGTGCTGACCGACTTGCGCGACGTACTGTTTGCCGATCAATTGCCGATGCTGGTGCTTGGTCTGCTGGAAGATGGAAAGTTCTCCCAAGCCGATGTGCAAGCGCTCAAGGCCGCGATTCGGAAAGTGGAAGCGGAAGGTGAATCGTGAACAGTGCCGCGACGTTAGAAGTTTTCGTATCGCTTTCGATTCAGGTTTCGCTCCTGGTGGGTGTCGCGGCCTGGGTGACTTCGCGGCGTTCATTTCGCACGTGCGCTGACGCATGTTGGTTGAGCCTGCATGTGTCGATTTTGTTGCTCACTGCGGCGGCCTTTCTGTTTCCACACGTTCGGTGCGTAACCTGGGCCGATCTCCAGCCGGCAACTGATCATCCGATATTGGAATCGTTAGCAACGCTGACGGGTAAAACTTGCTCGTGGGTTTGGTTCACTGGAACGGCCACTTTTCTAGCCATTTGTGCTGCGGGAATCTATCGCGCTACGAGCCTCGTGCGGCGCGCAAAGATTGATCATTCGGTGTGCTCGCTGGACCCGCAGGAGCTAGCGAGCGATGCGCTGGAAAACGGCGTCGAGACGCGCGTGTCGCATGACGCCGTAAGCCCCTTCTGTTGGCAGCTGCATCGCCCCGTGATCGTATTGCCGGAGATCATGCGAGTTTTCCCTGGCCCCGAGCGATCAGCCATTTTGCGCCACGAGCGAGCTCACTTGCGACTGCAACATCCGCTGCACCTGTTTTTGCAACGAATGAGCGAAGCGTTGTTCTGGTTTCACCCGCTGGTCTGGTGGGCATCGCGACGGGCGGCCGCGTGTCGAGAGTTCCGTTGCGATCAAGACTCCGTCCGGTCGCGAAGTGAAGTTATCCATTATTTGCGTGGCTTGCTGCGGATGATCGAATTGAAGCTGCAGCCCGCCGAACGATTGCCGGCTGGACTTGGCTTCATGGGGGATGCCTCGCTGTTGACCGAACGGGTGCACAGACTGCAGGATCGCGCCGAGTTTTCTGCGGGGCCACAAGGGGCAGCCCGAGGCGTGGCGGCGATCGCGATTGCGGCGCTGGCCTGCAGCCTCGTATGGCTACCGGTGAACCCCGATGCTTCGCGGCGCTCGATGTGGTCGCCCTGGCCAACCTGGTCGGCGCAAACACTTTACATGGCCGGCGTGGTCGTTCGTGATTACGAAGTGGATGGGCATCGGCTCAGCTTACACAACCACGACAAGTAAAATTGGTACAAGGTTGCGGCTGCCTGTAGACGGCACGGTTACGATACCGTGACAATTGTCGCCCACACCGGAAGCGGGTCGTTTTAGTCGACGCCCGGCAACCACCACTACGATTGCTGAATCAGCGATTTTAGCTTATCGAGCGCGGTGCGCGCGACCAACAGCGGGTCTTGTTGCCAGTACGTCGGGTTGAATAGCTCGACGGAAAGGTAGCCGTCGAAGCCAATCTCTCGCAGCGTGCGAAACACCTCTTTGAGCGGAGCGACGCCGTCGCCCGGGTACACGCGATCGCTGTCTTTGATTGCTGCCCGGGGTGGATTCGCAGGGTAATCGTTGACGTGCATCACATGCACAGCGGCCGGACCGAGCAGCTTCAATCCGTTGAAATTCGACCCGCCTTTGTAGAGGTGGTACACGTCGGGCAGCACGCACGCGCGAGGATGATCGCTGTCGATGGCGACAAGCGCCGCCTGGCCGAGGCGCGTGAGCGTTTTTGAGAAACCCCACACTTCGACCTGTGGGACCACATCGAAATGATCGCCCAATGTGAGTAACGCACGATAGCGGTCGATCACTTTCGAATACTCGATCGCTAAATCCGTGGCGCCGGCAGCAGGCGCGGCGATGCGCTTGCCGCCGATTTGCTGCACGAGCTCCATGTCGCGCCGGGCTTGCTCGAGGCCCTTCGTGCGGCGATCCTCATCATCGACGATCCACTCGGCAAAGCCGATTGCGCTTTCGACCGTGAGGCCGCTATCGGCGATGTGCTTTTTGAGGTCGGGCAAAGAGCCGCCTTGTTGCACATAGGTCTCGAGCTCCTTAATCCACGGCTCGATTGCCTGATATCCGGCTTGGGCCGCGATGTCGATCTCTTCGACCAACGACAGTTTTTGGCCGCGGATGGTGCTTGTGTTGAATGAAAAATGGAACTGCCCCATCGCAGCTGGTTCCTATCGTCGTAGAGTCAGCGTCGCAATCGGACGCCGCCAAGGGAAGCTTGGTTAAGCATTGCGCGGGCAGATTTATTAGCCCTTGGCGGCAATTTAAGCCTTCTTCTTCGCTTTCTTCTGCGGCGTAGATTTCGCAGCTTTTTTCTTCGCGGGCTTGGCCTTCGCTTTCTTCTTCGCCGTGGATTCTTTTTTCGGCGCCGAGGCCGCGGCCTTCTTCTTTTTCTGCGCCTTCTTTAGTGGCCGCAGGGCCTTGATTCGTTCGCCCACTTTCTTTATTGCCGCTTTAGCGCGCCCGCTCGTAATTTCTTCGCGAATTGCTTCGGCGGCGCGCTTCACCGGCTTCCGGCCCTTCGCCGATGAATCACCGACCATTGCTCCAACCGCTCCGCCTGCCAGCGCGCCAACCGGGCCTCCTACCATGCCGCCAAGCACCGCGCCAGTGACCGCGCCTGCTGTCTGCTTCGAGACAGCGAGATCGTCTTTTGAGACGTCGATGGCGACCCGCGCTGGTTTTGTCGATTTAGTGGGTTTCGATTTGGCGGCTGATGCCGGCTTCTTGGCCATCTATGGGTCCTTTGTGTGAGTCGTAAACGCGAGCCGGCCCATAAGAGCGGCATCGCGCTATGATAGCGTGTCCGGCGCAGGCGTGCGCAAAAAAAGACGGCGTCCCCGATCTTTGCGGGGACGCCGCCCACCACCCTCCCAACTCTCCCACTGCGCCGCGTCGTTCTTCGCACCTGCGGCTGTGTGGGAGAGAGAAAGACGGGAACTTTATTTGCCAGAGCCAGCTCCTGCAGCGCCGGAGGCGCTTCCTGAAGTGCCCGAACTCGAAGAGCTGCCAATGCCACCGGCGCCTCCCGTAGCGGCAGGCGTTGTGCCGGCACCGCTTGTGCCCGCGCCGCTCGTGCCGGAATTGGTATTATTTGTACCGCCGAATGGGACGGTTTCACCATTTCGCGGCGCTGTTAAATTGTTTCTCGGATCTGGGTTCGGACGAGCGCCGCCACCGGTCGCGCTCTTTCCCTCGCGGCCAATCCCGCCCGCATTGTTAAAGTTGAACTGGGACCCTGTAAGCTGACTCCATGACTGCTGCTGTTGGGGCGTCAAAATCGAATTGAGCTGTTCAGAGTACTGCGTGTAGTTAGGCGTCCCCGTCGTTCCTTGCTGGTCGCGCCACTGGGAAGCTAGCGCTCGGATTTGCGTTCTCTGTTGCGGCGACAAATTCAATTGCTTCTGCACAGCGGAGTTGTTAAACGCATTCAATCCCTGATACTGACGGCTTAACTGATCGTACCGCATCCGGGCCTGACTATCGGTCAGCGTGCTATCGAGCGCACCATTGAAGCTATTATTGAAGCCGTTTTCTAGCTGCTCCATTCGTTGTGCGCGCTGGTCAGGAGTCAGGTTACTGCCTAAGCCGTTCACGCCCTGATTATAAGTACCATAAGCGTTTTGATAGGCGCGGTTCAACGAGTTGAATTGGGTGCCGTTCATATTCAGCTCGCTGCGAACAGACGGGTCGTTGAAGAACGGCGTCTGGCTGATCCCGTTTGAGTTCGAAGTATTGGCTCCGATATTGTTCCGGCCGGTAGCACTCGCTCCGTTGACATTGTTGGTGGAGTTCGCTCCGAGGTTGTTGCGACCGGTCGACGAGTTGCCACCGTTCGAATTAGCGTTGTTGTTAAGCCGCCCGTTGCCGTTATTGCCAAAGTCGTTTGAGCTGTTGATTCCGTTATTTGCACCGAGACCGCTGTTGACACCGACTCCGTTATTCGCCCCGGCGCGAATTCCGGAATTTGCGGAAGCGCGAGACGCGGGATTATTGCCGGTTACGGTAGCCGAGTTGTTACCCGTCGTTCCGGCCGCACCGGTTCTGCCTACACCGGCAGCGCCTGTCGCAGAGGCTCCCGCTCCTGCGCTTCCCGAAGCGCCGGCACCGCCTGCGGCACCAGCACCACCCGCTCCGCCCGCTCCCCCTGCACCGGCGCCACCCCCGGTTTGCGCGCTGGCAATTGTGGCAAAGCCAATCGCCGCGGCAAGCGTCATGGAAAAACCAAATAAGCGTTTCATCTCTATTCCCTCCTCGGAAGAAGTTCCGATATGCATATGCAATCCACTTGCTACGTTACGGTCGGAAGGGCGATGCACTTCGCGTGCCGGCCTCGGCTGGCGGGGAGGTCAATTTGTCACGCCTGCGATTTTGCAAATGTGTTTGAAATCAGTCCTGCCAAATGGGTCGCCATCCCATCGCCATTGACCGCGCCTGAACGGGTGGACGAGTTAATAAATGAGAATAGCGAAGGCCGCGCGTTGCGCGGCCACACTGATACGACAATGACCCAATCCGTTAACCCTGGATCAGTCGTTCGAATTCCGTCTCGGAGATGATCCGGACGCCAAGCTTTTTCGCTTTATCGAGCTTGGTGCCGGCGTTTTCGCCGGCGACAAGATAGTCCGTTTTTTTTGAGATGCTGTTTCCGGCCCGGCCGCCATTTTTTATGATCAGCTCTTCAATCTCTTCGCGTTTGTAGCTAGCCAGGGTGCCGGTGGCGACGATCGTCAAGCCGGCCAATGTTCCCCCGCCGGCAGGAGCAGATTTTTTTGGAGCGGTCATATCGAGCCCAGCGTTCTTCAGCTTTTCGACTGCCCGCTGGCCTCGGTCGGTGTGCAAGAAGTCATGCACGCTTTTGGCGATGACTGGTCCAACTTCTTCCACGTTGCTCAAGTCCTCTTCAGAGGCCGCCAACAAATCGGTCATGGAGCCGAAGTATTCTGCAAGAATGGTCGCAACCCGGGCACCCACGTGGCGAATGCAAAGCGCGTTGAGGAGCCGAGCCAAGCCGCGCGATTTGCTGGCCGCGATGTTGGCGACAAGCTTCTCGGCGGACTTTTTGCCCATCCGCTCGAGCTCCATCAGCTTTTCTTCGGTCAGGTCGTAGAGGTCTGCGAAGTCGTGCACCAGGTTCGTCTCAACGAGCTGGTAGGCGAGCTTCTCGCCCAGGCCCTCGATATCCATCGCCGAGCGCCCGGCGAAATACAGTAATCGCTCGCCTAGTTGGGCCGGGCACGTGAAATTCGGGCAGCGGATAAACACGCCACCTTCATCCTTTTCGAGCTTCGTGTGGCAGACGGGGCAATGCGTCGGATAGACAAATTCCTGGGTGTTTTCAGGTCGCAGATGTTTCTCTACGCGAACCACGTGGGGAATGATCTTGCCGGCTTTCTCGACCACGATTGTATCGCCGACGCGAATGTCTTTGCGGGCAATCTCCTCGACGTTGTGCAGACCCACACGGCTAACCGTGGTGCCGGCGATTTGCACGGGTTCCAGCTCGGCGGTCGGTGTCAGCGCGCCACTCTTGCCGACCGTGATAAAGATGTCGTTCACCTTGGTCGTGGCTTCGTACTTCTCAAATTTGTACGCGACCAGCCAGCGGGGCGCTTTGCTCGTCGCGCCAAGCTTTGCTCGCTGATCGAAACGATCGACTTTGAGCACGAGGCCGTCGACTTCGAAATCGAACTCGTGCAATTGGGCGACAACGTGTTGGCAATGTTCAACGGCAGCGGCGAAATTATCGAAGCGCTTAGCAAGTGGCGTCGTCGGCACACCCCATTGCTGCACGAGCTTCAAAAACTTCCAGTGGGTGCCAACAGGGAGACCTTCGTCGTAACCTACGCCATGGCAATAAAAGCGGAGCCGGCGTTCCGCCGATTGCTGGGGGTCGAGCAACTTGATTCCGCCGGCAGCCGTGTTGCGCGGGTTCGCATACAGGTCGAGCCCTTGAGCCTGGCGTCGGGCGTTGATATCCGCCAAGTCGGAATTCGTCATATAAACTTCGCCGCGAATTTCGACGAGCGGCGGCACCTCGTCGCCCAGCAGCCGCAGCGGCACGCCCTTTACCGCGCGTAGATTGTGAGTGATGTCATCGCCCACCTGCCCGTCGCCACGGGTCGCGCCTTGAGCAAACACGCCGTTCTCATAAGTGAGCGCTACGGCGACGCCGTCGATTTTGAGCTCGACGACCCAGGCGATCTCCTCGCCCGGCAGCAACTTCGCGGTGCGTTCGCCGAAACGTTCCAGCTCCTCGACACTGTACGTGTTGTCCATCGACAGCATCGGAACGCGGTGGCGCACGTTGCCGAGTTCGGAGATCGGCTCGCCGCCGATGCGCCGCGTCGGGCTATCGGGCGTGATGAGCTCGGGCTGAGCGGCCTCGAGCTCTTTCAACGAGTTGACGAGCTTGTCGTACTCAAGATCTGAA
>DATBAY010000063.1:0-2517 GCA_036271295.1 Lacipirellulaceae bacterium
CCGCGCTTTATAAAATACCGAAAACGGTCGAGAAAATTGGCGAGCGTATCTTAATCTGCCCCGAAGATTTAGCCGGCCAAAGTTTTGGTAAGCAAGTTGAGCTGCTCGATCAGGCCGCCGAAATGGTGCTAGCCATGGTAAAACAACTGCGCCCGGGGATCGACGCCCGCACCGCGCGCGAGATGAACGCCAAGCTCCAAGGCATCGAAGGCGATGCCGACAAGCTCGAACTGGAGCGGCTTCGTGATCTTTTCAAAGGCAATTACGCCGCGAAGCAGATTATTTTTCTGCACGACCTTTACGGGCTCTTGGAAAAAGTGATCGATCGCTGCCGCGACGCGGGGAACATCATCGTACAGGTGGCGCTGAAATACGCGTAGCAAACGGACTGCGTGCTCACGCTCATTTTGGTCATTCTGGCCGCTGTCATTTTCGAATACAGCAATGGCTTTCACGACGCGGCAAACGCGATCGCAACTGTCGTGTCGACGCGAGTACTTACGCCGCGCCAGGCGATCGCGATGGCTGCATTCTTCAATCTCACCGGAGCGTTATTTGGCGGTGCGGTTGCTGCCACGATCGGCAAAGGATTGGTGGACACCGAGGTGGTGACTATGACGACCGTGCTCTGTGCTGTGCTAGCCGCGTTCGGCTGGAACATTGCGACGTGGTGGTTGGGCTTACCATCAAGTTCAAGTCACGCGCTGATCGGCGGACTTTGCGGCGCCGCACTCGCTTCCGCGAGGAACGATTGGTCAGTAATCAAATGGAACGAAGGTGTGTGGCCGAAGGTTGTGCTGCCTATGATCGCGTCGCCAGTTGCCGGCTTCGTGTTCGGCGCAATCTTCATGTTTTTGTTGCTTATCGCAGTGCATCGCTTCACGCCGCAATTTATTCAGTCGCTATTTGGAAAACTGCAAATCTTCAGCGCGGCCTGGATGGCCCATAGCCACGGCACAAATGATGCACAGAAAACGATGGGCATTATCACACTAGCGCTGTTTACCGGAACAAAGGCGGGCAGCTTCGATCATTGGCCAGGCTGGCTCGATTTTCTTAAAACGCCATCGTTCGTACTCCCAAAATGGGTGATCGCTCTATGCGCCGTGACGATGGCGGCGGGAACGGCGGCTGGTGGTTGGCGCATCATTCGCACGCTCGGCCATCGGGTGGTGAAGTTGCAGCCGGTCCATGGCTTCGCGGCCGAAACCACTGCCGCGATAATCATTCAAGCGGCGAGCTACTACGGCATTCCACTCTCAACCACACACGTAATTTCCACCTCGATCATGGGCGTCGGGGCGGTAAAACGTTTCACTGGAATCCGCTGGACAGTGGTGGAACGAATTGTTTGGGCCTGGGTTTTCACTCTCCCCGCAACCGCCCTAATCGGCTACGTGCTCGAACGCGCAATTGGAACCCCTCGACCCTGAACGAACCCGGCACGGCATAAAAGAACGTGGTCACACCGAAGCATATCCTTGGGACATTCGATGAAGCGCTGAGCGATCTCCGCAATGATGTGCTCACGATGGCGGGACTAACCGAGCGCAGCCTCTATCGCGCCATCAATGGATTGCTTCAGCGGGATGATAGCCTTTGCACAAAGGCCATCGCCGAAGACGAAGAAGTCGATCAATTGGAGAAGCAAATTGACAAGACCGGTGTCGAAATCTTGCTTCGCTATCAGCCGGTGGCGTCCGATCTACGGCAAGTGATTTCGGCAATCAAACTTTCGCCCAACATCGAGCGCGTAGCCGATGAAGCGACAAATATCGCCGAATGCGCGCACAAGTTGAACGGACATCCGCCGTTAGATGAAGTGAAGTTGATCGTGCCAATCCAGGCGCATGCAATATCGATGTTCAAGGACAGCATCGACGCATTTGTACGAGAAGACGTCGCGCTGGCGCGGGCGGTCGTCAGCCGTGACAAGCAACTCGACGATATGAATGCCTCTGCAAACCGGCAGTTGACCGAACGGATGATGCAGGACCGCGATCAACTACGCGGCTATCTGAACCTGATCTTAATCTCGCGTTGTCTCGAACGCGTGGGTGACCACGCGACGAACATCGCCGAAGACGCCGTTTACGCTGCGGCAGCGGAGGACATCAGGCACCAAACCTGACGACTATCCCTTTTCGGTCGACACCGAGGTTGCCTTCATTACCGCAAAAACGTTGTCGCCTTCTTTCAGATTCATTCGCTCGACGGAACCCGTTGTTATAATCGACGTCACGATTCCGGCCGCAGTTCGGATGACAACTTCTGACACAACTTTGTCAGAAACGATCTTCTCAATTGCGCCGGGTAAGCGGTTTCGAATACTTATGCTCATCATCGTTAGGCCTTAATGAACACGAGTAAATCCGCGTTGATGGTATCGCCTTTTCGGCGATGGGCATAATCAACGTCATGATGTTGGCAGCACGTTCATTAAGGGAGGTGTACGGTAGCCATGTTCACAATAACGGCTTCTTCTCGCTAGCGATGCCTGGTTTGGCGATTGGTGTT
>DATBAY010000064.1:0-8524 GCA_036271295.1 Lacipirellulaceae bacterium
GTTCTGTTACCGGGATGATCTCATCGACGGCATGCTGCGCATGATGGCAGGACCAGACGACTTCATCGGGCCAGTAAACCTCGGCAACCCGGGTGAATTCACGATTGTGGAATTAGCAAAGCTTGTGATCGAGCTGACAGGCAGCAAGGCGAAGATCGTGCATAAGGATTTGCCGGTGGACGATCCCCTGCGGCGGCAGCCGGATATTACGCTTGCCAAGAGTAAGCTCGGCTGGGAGCCGAAGACGAAGCTCCGCGAAGGGCTGGAGAAAACGATCGCGTGGTTCCGCACGATTAAGTGGGAAGAGTACCGCGCGCCAACGCCGAATTACTGAGCGAGGCCGAACGGTCTCACGCAAGGGCGCAAAGAAGTCACGAAGCTATTTATTCTTAATCGAAGTAGGCAATCTTCTCCCCGACTGCACGCCGCAGAATCACGAACAGCACGATCCCTGCCGCGGCACCGCACGAATCGGCGGTCCAGTCCCAGAAATCGCAATCGCGATGGACGGGAATCTGCGTGATCTCATCGGCTGCTCCGTACGCTATGGCGACGAACCAGACGATCCACAGATGCCGGCTGTTGAGAATGCCGGAGCCGAGCTGCCAGGTGAGCGCGATCCCGAAGGCGAGCAGGAAATAGGCCGTGAAATGGAGAACTTTATCGTTCGCTTCGGCCGGTGCGATCGCCTCGCTGGGCGGTAGGTGCGTGCCGGTGAAAATGATCAGCCAGTAAATCGCGAGGCCGATCTTGCTGAGCGTGGCGACCGTGGAGCGGCGGAAAGGAATCTGCATAGCAAGGCACATGATTGCCAGTTTTAACGGAGCGAATTAAGTTGATTGGATAGTTCACCGTGCCGATCCGTCAACATCCGACGGCGGTCGTAATCGTCTCGTCGAGGTGCCAAATGAGTATGGGAAGTCCTTTTCCGGGCCAGGGAACCAACGATGGATATGGTCGGCCGAGTAGCGGTATTGGGGGGCGACTCATCATCGCTGTGATCATTGCTTTGATCGCGATTATCTCGTACTACGGCCGGCCAGGGGATGAAAACAAGATTACGGGCAAGACGGAACGCGTCGCCATGCACGACGAGGGCCAAGAAATCGCGATGGGCCTGCAAGCGAAGCAGGAAATGGTTCAGCAGTTTGGCGGTGTTGATCCTGATCCGCGCGCCCGAACGCAAGTGTCACAAATGGGGGAGCGGCTGCTCGCAGCGCTGGATAAAAAGCTAGCCGCGGAAGGACGCACGAATCCGTATCGCGATCATTTTCAGTTCACGCTGCTGGCCGACCCGAAGACGATCAATGCATTTGCGTTGCCGGGAGGCCAAGTCTTCATCACGGAAGCGCTATATCGGGATCTTGAAACCGAAGGCCAGTTAGCTGGCGTGCTGGGCCACGAGATGGGTCACGTGATCGAACGCCACAGCAATAAGCAAATGGCCAAGAGTCAGCTCTTCCAAGGATTGGCGACTGCCGGCGGCATCGCGGGCGGCGATCAGCAGAGTGCCCAGATGTCACAAGCGATCGCTCAAATGGTGACGATGAAGTACGGCCGTGGCGACGAGCTGGAAGCAGACAAGTGGGGCGTGCGATTAATGGAATTGGCCGGTTACGACCCCAACTCGATGATCGGCGTGATGGAAGTCCTGGAGAAAGCGTCGGGGAATGGTCCGCCCGAGTTTTTCAGCACGCATCCCAATCCGCCCCATCGTATTGAGGAGATCAAGAAAGACATTCAAGAAGAATTCCCGAATGGCCTGCGGCCGGGCCTTGTGAAGTGAATCTAAGTGAAAACAATTGTCCGCAGATGACGCAGATTTTCGCAGATTAAGAAAACGCAAATCAAGAAGGGCGGCGTTCGAGCAGACATAGCTACTCTTCCCATCTGCGCAAATCTGCTTCATCTGTGGACACAAATTCTTTCTCAAACATGCGTAGGACTGCGAATTGCCTGACGACCGCCGCATCACGATCATCTCCGGCGGTCAAACGGGCGCAGATCGAGCGGCGCTCGATTTTGCAATCGAGTATGGCTTCGACCATGGCGGCTGGTGCCCACGCGGGCGCAAGGCGGAAGACGGCCCGATTCCGGCGCGCTATGAACTTCGCGAAACGCCTTCTCGACGCTATGCGCAGCGCACCGAATGGAATATTCGCGACAGCGACGGCACGCTAGTAGTCAGCATCGCCGCCGAACCGCAAGGCGGTACGCGATTAACGCTCGAACTGGCGCGGCGACTGGGAAAACCCATCCTTCACGTGGCGCGCGAGAACGCAAGCGCTAGCGGCACGAACGCATCGCTACTAAGCGAATTCCGACTCAAGCATTCGATCGAGATCTTGAACGTTGCCGGCCCCCGCGTTTCGCAAGAGCCGGAGATCGTGGCGTTTGTGGCAGGTGTTTTGGGGGATCGGTTTTACCGAAAGCGTCGAAAAGTAAAACCAATTGGAGCCCGAAGCGCGAGCAAGGCCTTGCCGCAATCGACGGTTTCGGACTACCGTAATTGCCATCGGCTATCGACTACTAATCATCCGTAGCACAACAACAATGCCCCTTCACGTCTCACCGGAAAAGACTCGCATCGGCTGGATCGGCACTGGCGTGATGGGCCGCTCGATGTGCGGGCATCTCGTGGCCGCCGGCTACCAGGTCACGCTATTTTCCCGCACGAAAGAGAAGGCGAAGGAGCTGCTCGAGAAGGGAGCCAAGTGGGCCGGGTCGCCGCGTGACGTGGCGGCAGTCTCGGACGTTGTCATTTCAATCGTCGGCTTCCCGAGCGATGTGCGGCAAGTGATGCTGGGCGACGACGGGGCACTCGCTGGCTCGAAATCGGGCAACGTCCTCGTCGATATGACCACGAGCGAACCATCGCTGGCGAGCGAAATCGCCGAGCGCGCGAAAGAGAAGCGCGTTGTCAGTATCGACGCGCCGGTTTCTGGCGGCGATGTGGGCGCGCGTAATGCCACGCTTTCAATCATGATCGGCGGCGATGCGGAGCCGGTCGCCGCGCTGGAGCCCATTTGGAAAACGATGGGGCAGAAATGGATTCGCCAAGGCGGGCCCGGGGCAGGGCAGCACACCAAGATGGTGAATCAGATTCTCATCGCTACCGGAATGATCGGCGTGTGCGAAGCGCTGCTGTACGGTTACAAAGCCGGATTGAACTTGGAAACCGTACTTGAATCGGTGGGCTCCGGGGCGGCAGGCAGCTGGTCGTTGTCCAACTATGGGCCGCGAATGATCGCGGGTAATTTCGATCCGGGCTTCTTCGTCGAGCACTTCATCAAAGATATGGGGATCGCGCTCGCCGAAGCAAAACGCATGCAGCTGTCCGTGCCAGGGCTAGCACTAGCCGAGCAGCTCTACATCGCCGTGGCAGCTCAGGGGCACGGTCAAAAGGGAACGCATTCCTTGATGCTGGCACTCGCGCAAATCTCCGGCGTTGATTGGCTAAAACGCGCGAAGTAATGACCGCTCTACCAATCGCGCACTTGCCCTCTGCGCGCGAGCCGACGAAGATAGGACAGTTGGGCCCTACGAGGGGTAATTTACCTTGCCGAGGAGTTTGGTCATGAAGCGTTCGTTCGGAATCGTAAGCGTTGTCGTCGCTGCCCTAATCTTTGCCGGTTGCCAGGAAGCGAAATCGAAATCTCCCGATCCGAATGCGACTACGAAGATCGACGGCAAAGTGATTCAAACCGTCGCCACGGGCGAAAGCTCGAAAGAAGCGAAGGAAGTGAAGGTCGGCGACCGGGGGCCCGATTGGAAAGGCCTCACCGGCACGGACGACAAGAAGCACAACCTGAAGGACCTGGAAAAGGACAAGGCCATTGTCATC
The DNA here is from genome assembly GCA_036271295.1 of Lacipirellulaceae bacterium. Lineage (GTDB taxonomy): Bacteria > Planctomycetota > Planctomycetia > Pirellulales > Lacipirellulaceae > JABDGM01. The sequence continues at coordinate 3,845 of DATBAY010000064.1, forward strand.
GTGTTCACCGGCAACGAATGCCCTGTTGCTAGGTCTTACGAAGATCGTCTCAACAAAATGGCGACAGACTACAAAGACAAGGGCGTTTCGATTGTCGCGATCAATGTCAACAAAGGTGACCGTGATAACTTGGACGCCATGAAACAACGGGCCGAAAAGAAGGGCTTCGTGTTTGCGTACCTTAAAGATCCGTCGCAAGATAGCGGGCGAGAATACGGCGCCACATGCACGCCGCACGCCTTTTTGCTCGATGGCCATCGCAAGATCGTGTACAGCGGCGCGATCGACGACAACATGGACGAAAGCGCGGTGAAGCACCACAGCCTGCAGGATGCAATCGACGCCGTGCTCGCCGGCAAAGAGCCCTCGGTGGCAGTCACCAAGCAATTCGGTTGTGGCATTCGCTATGAATAGCGCCCCACGCGCGAAGCGACTTGCGGCGGCGCTGGCGACCATTGGCTGCGCTGCATTGTTGAGCTGCCGAGCCAAAGAAGTCCCGCCGCGGACTGTTCGTCCACTTACTGCAACCAAATTGGCTGCTGCAAAACCTGTCCAACTGCAAACCGTCGACAAGACCGGCTACGACACGGCAATCGCCAAGCTGAGCGGCAAGGTCGTGCTTGTCGATTTTTGGGCCACTTGGTGTGAACCGTGTATGGAGCAGCTTCCACACACGCTCGCGCTCGGCGATAAATCGCGCGAACGCGGCCTCGCCACGGTCACAGTGAGTTTGGACGAGCCGAAGAGTTCCGACAGCGTCGCCGCTGTTTTAGCTTCGAAGAACGGGAGCGGCGCAACCAATTTGATCAGCCAATTTGGCGGCAGCTCGCAGTCGATGGAAGAGTTCGATATTTCGAGCGGCGCCGTCCCGTTCTACAAGTTGTATGACCGCTCGGGCCGACTTCGCCAGACGTTTGGCATCACGCCGTCGGCCGCCAAACAGTTTACGACGGCCGACATTGAGGCGGCCGTGGAACAATTATTGGCCGAGTAGAGCTGCCGGAATCGCCCGGAATCTGGCGGGTTTACGGTCAATTTGCGGATTATTCGCCCTTCGGCGCTTGCGCGCGGGGACTCGCCGCCAATCTCATGGGGGCGCGCAGCGAATAAAAAAGGGTACCTCCCGATATCGCCAGAGCCGGCGGGTACTAGGCGCTGCGACAGCGCGACATGATATTTAATGAACCACCCCGTTCGCGGGTGTTAAGATTGTTCCTCGTTTCAGGAGACGAAAGCATGAAGAAGCTAATTGCATCGATGCTGCTCGGCACGGCGGTCGCCGCCGTAGGCTGCGCCGAAAAGAAGCCGGCACCGAAGCCGGCGACCCCCGCTCCCCCCGCAACTACCCCGGCCGATAAGCCAATGGAAACCCCACCGGCGAAGTAATCGTTCGCCGCTCTGGTGGTTTTGATCGATAGACAGATGAGCCGCGATTGGATGGTGATGCCGGAAGGCGCGCCATTCGTTCGCGGCTTTTATTTTTCTCATAGAAATTCGCTTGACCTTACCCGCCTCGCGCCGATACACTATGTAGTGCATAGTATGTGATGCGTATCAATCACTATTTTTTGGGTGATAAGATGAAACTCGAACGCGAGCTGATGCGAGGCGCGGCCCCCACGGCAGTAATGCAGGTGCTGTCCGCTGGCGAAAAATACGGTTACGAACTGGTCGAGGCTTTGGCCCGCCAATCGAACGGCGTTCTCGGCGTAGGGCAGTCAACGCTTTACCCACTGCTTTACAACCTCGAAGCAAAGGGCCTCGTCACCTCGCGTGTCGATGAAACGGGCGCTCGGCCGCGGCGATTCTATCGTCTCACACAGCTTGGCCGAAGGAAGCTTGCCGACGAAACGAAGCAGTGGCAGGCTTTGTGGGAAGCGTTTCGCTCGCTGGGAATTGCCGGCCAACCCTCGACGATGTTGGCCGGAGGTGCACGATGACCCCGGCTATGTCGAGCGATTCTCTCTTGCGACGTATCTACTACTCCCGGCTGCGCGATGTGCTGCGCGGCCGCCTCGACGCCCGTCTGGATTGGCGGCAAATTGTTGCCGCTGCCGACCTGCCCGCGGAACTTGCCAATGCGGTAACGCAAGTCGTTAGCAAGTCGCGGCTGTGGCGTAGCGAGAAGGCGGCGGTCGCGGCCGAGCTTGTGGCTCACTTTCAGGATGGCTTGGAAGCCAGCGTGTCTTCCGAACAACTTCTCACCGCATTCGGCGATGCTCAAGATGCCGGACAACTCATTCGCCGCGCCAAACGCCGCAATCGGTCGGCCGCGTGGCAATTGTGGCACTATGGTTGGATGACAGCTGCCGGTTTGTTGCTGGTCTATGTGATGGCCGGGGTGTGGATGGCGACCAGTCGGCCATCGGTAAGCGTCAATTACCTCGAGGTTCTCAACAAACCGGCGCTCGCGGCACCCGAAAACGAACGCGCGTGGCCCATCTATCGCGATGCGTTCATGAGCATGGGTTTGAATCTCACGAAAACCGGAACACCGGCGGCGGATTTTCTGACGAACGACGCGCCGCCAGGTGATCCGAAGTGGAACGAGAAAGAAAAGTTTCTCAACGCCAACTTGGCGGCTATCGCGAAGCTTCGCGAAGCCGCAGCCCGATCGCACTTAGGCTTTGTGACAACGCCTGTGCGTTCTGAAGTGAACGAGAAGGATCGCGAGCTGTTCGGAATGGTTCTCACCCCCGAAGAGATCGAGGCCGACAAGCATAAAACGATTGAAGATCGCTGGGTTCTTTCGACGCTGCTGCCTGACCTGCAATTATTGCGCGATGCGGGTCGCATTTTGGAGGCGGATGCTCACCGCGCGGCGATGGCCGGCGACGGCGGGACAGCTTACGCCGACATTATCGCTATTCTAGGCGTCAGCCGACATGCGGAAGAAGCGCCTCTCCTCGTCGCGGTCGCGGTCGCGGACAGCATCCAGAGCTTTGGCCGCAATGCGGTGCGCGACGTGCTGGCCGAGAAACCGTCGTTGTGGTCCGACGTGCAATTGCGAGATCTCGCGCACCAATTTGCCGGTGCCAAGATCGACTGGGCGCGCGGCATTGAAGGCGAACGAATCGGGTTTTACGACAGCATGCAGCGTCTTTATACGGACAACGGCAACGGCGATGGCCGACTCGCGCTGCGCATCTCGAAAGATCAGAATCTGTTTCAGCTGCTGGCCTCGGTGAATCAGGCAGGGGGAGGACCTGGCGATACGGTCTTGGCAAATTCCGGCCTGGCCCTGTTGACTATGCCAGCAGCGAACATGGTCGTCGCCTCGCGGAAGGAAATGCTCGAAACTTTCGAGAACGCCACGAATGCTGCTCAAGCGCGGATGAGCGAGCCGTACTGGAAAGTTCGCGAGCAACCATTGCTCGAAACGTTCCTGGATAAGGAACAAGGGCCGCTTGGTAGATTTCATTATCTATTCGTGCGGCTGATGCTGCCCGCGTATGACAACTTGCTGAAGCGAATCGTCATGAGCAACAGCGGCACAGATGGAGTCTACATTGGCCTCGCGCTCGAGCTGTATCACCGCCAGCATCACAAGTGGCCCGAGTCACTCTCTGAGCTCGCTCCGCAGTGGCTGCCGGAAGTTCCCGTCGATCGGATTACTGGCCAGCCGTTGCATTACAAAATCGTCGACGACAAGCCGCTTGTGTACAGTGTCGGCCTGGATGGCGACGACGACAACGGCCGCGCGGTGCCGGGCGAAAAAGGCGTTTGGCTTCCCTGGACGCCGCTGAAGAAGGACCCGCCGGAAGACGGCGACTGGATTCTCTGGACCACGGCAAACTCGAACTAAGTCACGATTCGCGATTGATCAAATACGTTAAATAATCTCTCCGGTGAATTGAACTCTGAAGCCGTTGCGCGCAACTTACTAGCGTTGTGGAGCGATTTCGATTTCGCAAAGTGGCGAGTTCCCCGCCGCGTAATATCGAACGCCGCTGAGTCTCGGCGGGCAGCGATTGAAACCAATGACACAATCAATTTCGTGATCCGCGCTATTACTATGCCATACATAGCATGGCCGAATAAAGGAACGACCTCGTGAATCGACTGCTTCTTTTCACAATTAGCTTACTGGCGACGGCCGTTGTGGCGCCCGCTTCTCTGCTGGGGGCATCCGTCTCGGATTTCGTCGATTTCTCGCTAGTGAGTAATCGCAACGCGGTACTTCTACCTGGCCGACTATATGTACCGCCGGAAGCCGGCGTCCCGTCGAGTTCGCCGCGGCCACTGATGATCTTTCTGGCCGGCAGCGGCGCGAATGGAACAAACAACCTAGCGCAATTAGACCAGGTCACCGATGGCATGATGCAGCAAGCCAAGGAGCGTGGCGCTTTTATCTACGCGCCCCAGACGACGAGCACTTGGAGTTCGCAAACTGTTACCGACGAAGTCATGACGATGATTGACCGCGCCATCGGCACGTTGAACGCGGATAGGGATCGCGTATATCTGACCGGTTATTCGCTAGGCTCGTATGGAACTTGGACAATGCTCAGCCGCTATAGCGGCCGGTTCGCGGCTGCCATTCCTCTCAGTGGCGGAACGGTGCAAACAGATTTCATGCCGGCGCATTTGATCGACACGCCCATCTTCACACTGCATGCTCGCGACGACCCCACGGCGTCAGTTACGGCAACGCGCAACGTTCTGACTAGCATACTTGCG
>DATBAY010000065.1:0-9605 GCA_036271295.1 Lacipirellulaceae bacterium
AAGTCGCGCAAGCTTTCTTTGTTCCGCCAGCCGCGGAGCATGGTTTCTTGCGTCAGGTCCTCGGCCGTGTCGGCGTGGCGGGTCAGTCGCAGCGCGTAGCGATAAACAGTTCCCACGTGCTCTTCGATCCTATCGAAGGAGACGGTGTCGAAGGGTTTTGGCGTCACCGTGGGCTCGAACGCTGTTGCCGCGGGGCTGCGGACGAGCCGCTCGGCCGCCCGACGCAGGTCGATTTCTGACCCGGTTACAGATAAAAGACGAATTGCGTTGGGCTGGGTCAAAAGAATTATTTCCAAATACGTAGCCCTGTCATCTTGGCTGGAAGTTTTGAGAATAGCTGAGCTGAGGTCGAGCCAAGTTGGCAAAGTGATACGTGCCAGCACTGCTGCTTGGATTCGCGACCTTGGCTAGCAGTTATTCGCCCCTAAACTTTACTCAAGCGGTAGAGTTGTTGATACCGACAACTAGGGACGTACGCCCGGGGGGCGCGTGCGCGCTGGTCGCAGCCGCGGTAGGTCGGGCTTTTAGCCTGACGGGTCGGGTCTGATACTTGACCTACGCGAATGTCAGGCTGGAAAACCTGACCTACGTTGCCAGCAGCACAACAGGAAACCCCCTATGGCTAGTGCGCCGGCTAATGCTGTTCTTGAAACCCCGCGCCGCGGGGCGGGGGCGGCCGTCTACGATTCGGTCGCCGATGTCGGGGCGGTCGTTATTCGTTGGTTCGAGACGCTTGGCGACATGACGCTGTTCATGTGGCGGACGATCGCCTGGCTCGCCACGCGGATGCCACGCCGCGACACGTTGGTTCCCGCCTTCTACAACATTGGTGTTTTGAGTCTGCCTGTTATCGCGCTCACCGGCACATTTATCGGCATGGTGCTGGCGGTGCAATCGTATACGCAGTTCAAGCAATTCGGATTTGAGACGCGGCTTGGTGCGCTGATCAATCTCTCGATGTGCCGCGAGCTCGGTCCGGTGTTGGCCGCGACGATGTTGGCTGGCCGAGTGGGCAGTGCGATTGCCGCTGAGGTCGGCACGATGCGCGTTACGGAGCAAATTGATGCACTCACTTCGATGTGCGCGAATCCGATTCACTACCTTGTGGTGCCGCGGTTCCTGGGCTGCCTGCTGATGATTCCGTCGCTCACGATCATGGCGATTTTTATGGGTATCGTGGGCGGCTGGCTGTATAGCGTGCAAGTATTCGGAATCGATTCGTACCATTACTGGCACAACTCGCAGCAGTTTGTGCACAACTGGGATTTGTTTTACGGCATCTTCAAGAGCGTGTTCTTCGGCGCCACGATCGCGATCGTCAGTTGTTACCGAGGTTTCAACTGTGCGCCGGGCGCCGAAGGCGTTGGCCGGGCGGCGACGGCAGCGTTCGTATTGTCATTCGTAATTATCTTGATGCTCGATTTTGTCCTTAGTATCGGCCTCGATCGAGTCCATAGCATGATTTGGCCGGAGCTTGGTTAAATGGCTGCGAGCGCGCCCAAAGTGAAAGCAGAAAAGCAAGCTTCGTCAGCTGAGCCGCTGATCGAGTTATGCGATTTGTGCGTCAACTTCGGCAGGCAGGCGGTGCTGCGGAACGTATCGCTGGCGATTCCGCGACGGCAGACGATCGCCATCATTGGCGAGAGCGGATGCGGGAAGACGGTATTACTGAAGCATATTATTGGGTTGCTGTTCCCTTCGAGTGGACACGTCGAGTTCGATGGCCAGCCGATTGATTCGCTCAACGAGAAAGAGCTGACCGCGTTGCGGGGTCGATTCGGATTCTTGTTTCAAAACGCAGCATTGTTCGACAGCATGACCGTCGCAGACAACATTGCATTTCCGCTGAGGGAAGCTCGCACCATGCGGCAAGCTGAAATATCGAGAGTTGTCGGTGAACGGCTGAAACAAGTCGGGCTTCCGAGCACAGTGCTGGGAAAGAGGCCGGCGCAACTTTCCGGTGGTATGCGCAAGCGTGTGGGTTTGGCTCGTGCGCTAGTGATGAGTCCTGAAGTGCTGCTTTACGACGAGCCGACGACGGGCCTCGATCCGATCGTCAGCGACGTCATTAACGAGCTCATTATGCGAACCCGCGATCAGAACGCGGTGACCAGCATCGTTGTGACCCACGATATGAAGACGGCCCAGAAAGTCGCCGATCGGGTCGTGATGCTCTATCCGCTGACGCGACTCAAGCCGAATGAGTCGCAAGTCATTTTCGATGGCACGCCGGAGGAAGTGATGGCTTGCAAGGATAAACGCGTGTCGCAATTCGTCCGCGGCGAAGCGGGCGAGCGGCTACTAGAAATGCAGGAAGAAGCTATTAGCTCTTAGCTGTTAGCCAGAGTATCAAATCAAATTTCTGGCTAACAGCTAATAGCTAACAGCTAAAGGCTTTTCAATGAACGAACGACAAATGCAATTTCGCGTCGGCGTCGTCGTGTTTGCCACGATGATCGTCGGCGGTTTGTTGGCGAGTCTCAATGCGCCGCTGCCGATGGGCTGGCTGCCCTGGGGGCATGCCAAATATCAAATTGGAATCGAGGTGCCGCAAGCCCCGGGCGTCGATACCAACACCCCGGTGCGAAAGAACGGCATCCTTATCGGCCGCGTCAAGTCGATCGAAGATAAAGACGGCGGCGTGCTATTGAAGGCCGATATCGATGGTAACCGGCCCTTGTTCACAGATTTTGAGGCGCATATTCGCACCACCGTACTGGGCGACGCGACGATTGATTTTCTCAGCAAGCGGCCAGCGCCCGGCGCTCAGCCGGTTGCAAGCGGCACGATCTTCCAAGGGCACGTGGATCCGAATCCGTTTGATTCGCTAGGCCAACTCGGCGACCTGAAAAATGAGTTCAGCGCGGCAAGCCGCTCGCTCGCGCAAGCTGGCGATGAAGTGTCGAAGCTCGCCGGTAAGGTCAATTCTGCCTTGGGTGACGATGGCGGACCCGAAAGCCAAGGCCGAGTAAAACGGCTGCTCGACACGACGGAACACGCGATGAATCAATTCGCAATTACGATGCAATCGCTCAACGACATCATCGGCGACGAGCCCACGGGCGTACCGGGTCCGGGCGGCGCGCCCTCCAGCGGGCAACCTCCCTATCGCACGCAATTTCCGCCGAACGCAACGCAACCTCCCGGCGTTCAGCTACCCGGTGCTCAGCCGCCGGCAAGCGGTCCGCAAATGCGGATGCGACTCCGTCAAGGTTTAGACGAACTGCCGGACGCGATTCATGATTTCCGCGCGACGATGAATGACTCGCGCGTCGTGATGCAATCGGCTGAACGGAATTTCAAGAATCTAGAGAGCTTTACGAATGCGCTCGGCGACCGTGGGCCGGAAGTTGCCAATGCCCTGTTAAGGGCTGTGCAGAACGTAGATGCGCTGGTCAAGGACTTGGGAGACGTCGCCCGGGCCCTTAATAACCGCACTGGCTCGTTTGGCAAATTTGTGAACGACCCGCAATTCTATGACAACCTTAACGTGCTAATGTTCAACGCCAATAAGGTGCTGGGTAGTATCGATGAGATCACGATGTATCTCAAACCGGTGCTGGTAAACGCACGAATTTTTCTCGATAAGGTAGCCACGGAGCCGGGACGGCTGATTAGCGGCGCGGTGAACCCGAGCAACGTGAAATGAGGCGGCCCGCTGCACCAGGGAGCGCAGCGGTTACATGCCAGTCGGCGGCGCCGGAAGCATTTCAGGAGTCGAACCCGGAATGACAGGCTGGCCCTGAGGCGAGTAAACATCCGGTAGGCGCTGCGGAGCCGTCGTTGGCGGCGCGACGATTGGCGCCGGGCCGGGCGCGATGATCGGTGTTCCAGGCGCGACCACGGTTGTACCGAGTGGCACGGTTGCCCCGGCCGGCACGACAGGGAATTGCAGCGCCTCTTGCCGCAACTGATTGCCGCGTTCCACCAGTTGCTGTGGCGGCATGATAACTTGCGGCGCCAGATTGTACGTGACGGTGCGGTTATCTCGGATTTTATTAGGCACCAGGTTTTCGCTGACGAAGTCCAGCGGAATGTATTCGTACCAGGGCGTGGGGATCGGCTGGTTGACGGTCAGCGTCTCATAGCCGGGTTTTACAAGGCGGATTTCGCGCGTGCCGTAGTAAGTGAAGTCGACCGAGCAGGGCGTCGTGCCGATCTGTTGGTTATCGACATAGACAAGGGCCCCGGGTGGGTTCGTTCGCACATTCAACCGGCGGCGAACGCAGCCCGTCGCGGATAACGCGATAACGAGCCAAACGAATGCTGCCCGCGCGCCATGACCACGAGATAGCCTGCGAAAGAAACAGCGGTCGGGGGTACTTATGGATTTGAACATAGACTTCGTTCGAGCGAACGTTCAGAGGAGGGGGCGGATTATAAGAGCCGACCTTCGCGGCTGCCAGCCCGGCTGAAACGTCGCCGTGGCGGTTGGGCGACCTTGCAATCACAAACGGTTTAGGGGCCGTTTCCGGCGCCGCCCGTGCTGGATACAATGTAAATTGCTTGGTTTTTCGATAAATTTCCGTGCGCCCGAAAGCTGCTAGTGCAAGCATCGAGTAGCGTTCGCACGTGTAGTTCTCGTTGACGCGCATGTCGATCCACGACCATGTCATTTGCCCCACGTTCGCGCTGAAGCAAGCTTCGGTGAGCGACTTGGGCATGCGCCGCGGGAATAATCAAGATTCGATTGGCGTTTTCCCAACGCAAGATATTGCGGTGTGGGCAACGCGGGGGCACCTCTTGATCGTCGCGGATGGGATGGGCGCCCACGCGGCGGGCGAGCTGGCCAGCAAGTTGGCGGTGGACCACATCTCGCACAACTATTTCAAACTTCGCGATTTGTACCCGCCGGCCGCGCTTCGCCAGGCTGTTCGAGATGCGAACAATTCAATTCATGCGAAGGGGCAGAGCAGTATCGGTTTTCAGGGGATGGGAACCACCTGTAGTTGCCTCGTGTTGTTGCCGCAAGGTGCGCTGGTGGCGCACATCGGTGATAGCCGCGTGTACCGGCTCCGCGACGAATTGCTGGAACAGCTGACCTTCGATCACAGCCTCGTGTGGGAAATGGCAGCCGCGGGGCAAATGTCGGAAGCTGATGTGCCTTCCTATATTCCCAAAAACGTGATCACGCGTTCGCTCGGGCCGCATCCGACGGTGCACGTCGATCTCGAAGGTCCGTTCACCGTTCAAACCGGTGATAAGTTTCTGATCTGCAGCGATGGTCTCAGCGGGCCCGTGAACGATGAGGAACTCGGCACGATATTGCACAGTTTGGATCCACAGGAAGCGGCCGATACGCTGGTGGATTTGGCAAATCTGCGCGGCGGGCCGGACAATATCTCTGTGGTGATCGCCCAAGTTGATGGCACCGTGCCGCAACTCACTTCCGCCGTTACGAGCAACGAAAGCGGTAGCGACGATCGGCGCAAGGGAGCGGGTCCCATGTGGTTGGCTGCCGGCGCTTGTTTGGCACTTCTTGCCTATTGTGTTGCCTACGAGTTTTGGGCCGGGGCCGTTGGTTCGGGTATCGGTTTTGTCGCGGCCGTGGGGGCCGCGTTGGCGTTCCGCACCTCCGGCGGCGGAGCCTGTCCGCCGATTGGTCCCATCGGCGGGCCGTACGGAAACGGGCCCTATCGCAAAGCGAACTGCGCTCCAGGCCCGAAGGTTGTTGCCACCCTGGCAGACCTTGCCTCGAAAATTCGCGAGCTTCCCGATGATGATCCGGGCAGCCGGTCCGTCGATTGGAAAGCATTCGACGCGACGACGTCCGAAGCCAAAGCTGCCAACGATCGAGGTGAATACGAATTGGCCATTCAGCACTACAGTGCGGCTATTCGCCGCACGATGAAGCAGCTCCGGCAAAGCCGTCCTACCGTGGATGCGGAGCGAATTTAGCACCCAACTCATGCTAGCTTGTCATTGTCGATGAATTGGCGAGACAACGGAACTGCATTGTCGTTGTTCACCAAGTAACTTACCTGCTAGAGTGCCCGCTCTTCATTCGCGAACCTCGGGCTCTCGATCCTCGCCGGAATCTGCTGCAGGCTTATGCGCATTCTTACGCGCTATGTATTGTTCGACTTGCTGAAAGTCTTCTCGCTGACGCTTACGGGCCTCACGCTGCTGATCTTCATCGTCCTGATCGGCAAAGAGGCGGTCGACAAAGGGATCGGTCTCGGCCCGCTGATGCAGATGGCGCCGTATTTAATTCCGCAGTCGATGCAATTTGCCGTGCCCGGCACCATGCTCTTGGCAACGACCAGCGTCTATGGGCGAATGTCATCGTACAACGAAATCGTCGCGATCAAATCGCTCGGCATTTCGCCGATGGCTCTGGTGTGGCCAACCCTAATTTTGGCTACTTTCGTGAGCTTTATTGCTGTGACGATCAACGATCTTGCCGTCAGTTGGGGTGTCACGGGCGTTCGCCGCGTGTTTTTGGCTTCCATCGAGGAGGTGACCTACGGGCAGCTAAGCATGCGGCACACGACCAACATGGGCAAAGTGAACATGAGCGTCCGCGACGTCGACGGGCATCGCCTGATTGAACCAACGCTCGTCGTACAATCCAGTGGCGGCCGTCCGGCCTGGACGATTGCCGCCCGTGAAGCGGAAATGAGTCTTCGGCCGGCCGAGGGCAAGCTGGTGGTTGATTTCTATGATTTCGAATTACAAGGAGCAGTAAACTACAGCGACCCGGGCAAATTCCCCTTCGAAATGTCCGTCGAGGATCTGACCGGCTCTTCGGAAAAGAATCGCAGCCCATCGAATTATGCACTCTCCGAAATCGCGCCCGCCATCCAAGAACAGGAGCAGCAGGTGTCGCGTGTGCATCAAGCCAATATAGCGCAGACGGCTTTCGGTCTGCTGACGGGAGATTTCAATGCGCTCTCCAACACGGCGTGGAAAGCGAACCAACAGGAAATCGAAACGGCGCAAGTGCGGCTGCATCGCCTGTACACGGAACCATGGCGAAGGTGGGCCAATGGATTCAGCTGCTTGTGTTTCGTACTGATCGGCGTCCCGGTCGCCGTGCGGATGCGATATAGCGAATTCATTGCTAGCTTCTTCGTGTGCTTCCTGCCCATTTTGTTGGTGTATTACCCGCTACTCGCCGTTAGTGTCGACCATGCGAAAGATGGTTCGTTTCCGCCGCAATCGGTATGGCTTGGCAACCTGGTGCTGGCAATCGCGGGCATCTGGCTCCTGTGGCGCGTCAATCGGAATTAGCGCTGCTAGCAGGTCGCGGCCAACGTTTCGAGCACTAACATTTCTCTCGTTTGGTCGATCTGTTAGACTCTCGTCCGCGATGCGCGTGGCAACCTGCCGGAGGATCCCGCTTCCGAGCAGCACCGCGTCACCGGGGTTCAGGATGAAGCCCGAATGCCTGTCGGACGGCGCCGGCCGGCAATGTCCATCGCGCGACAAGGAGGTCGCACGTGCTCTTTTCGCATTGGCCCATACGCAACAAGCTTCGCCTCGGGCTGGGGCTGTTTGCGGTTTCGGTACTCACGCTGTTCGGCAGCGCGTGTTACGGCATCTACGCGTATCGCAGTCTGGTGAAAAGCTTGAGCGCGCGTTCGGCCGAATTGCCATTGGCGGACAAGCTGCGTGACCACGTCGCCAACCTGCATGAAATGCTCAACCAGATGCAGGATCGCCAGAATCTAGAAGACTTGTTCGAAAACTCACCCGCGAAAGCGCAAGATGCCACGTTCCTGTGGCAACACTATCACGCGGAACTAGATTCCTTCTGCCAGGCGCTGGCTCGCTACCGTGAGCAACTCGATTCGAATCGAGCCCGCACCGATTTGGCAATTGCTGACGACGACGGCGAGCGTAAGACGCTCGCCGAGATTGACACCGTCGTCGCCCACATCAAGAAATACGACACCAGCGATGCGCCCGACTGGCTGCTGGACAACAAAGAGGTCGTTAGCCAACTACGAGGCGACGTCGATCGCTTGCACGAGCTCGCGGTCAAGTTGCCGAGCTACTTGCACGACCGGTTTCGCGACTTAGCGTCAGACGTCCGCAACGAGTACCGCTTTGCGATCGGTCTGGCCTGGACGACGACGATTCTAACGACGGCGTTGCTGATTGCCGCCGTGCAGCTATTCCGCAAGTGGATTGCGCGGCCGATCGCCACGCTGGTTTCGGGATCGCGCAAAGTGGCCGCCGGTGATTTCAACCACCGCATCGGCCTCGATAGTGACGATGAAATGCGCGAATTAGCGGAGTCGATGAACGATATGACCTCGCGATTTCAAGAAATCCGCGATGACCTGGATTCGCAAGTTCGCGAGCGGACGAAACAAGTAGTGCGTTCGGAGCAACTGGCGAGCGTGGGCTTTCTGGCGGCGGGCGTTGCTCACGAGATCAACAATCCGCTGGCATCGATTGCGATGTGCAGCGAATCGCTCGAAGGCCGGCTCTCCGAGCTGCTTGAACATGTCAGCGAAGACCATCGCGGTGATCGCGACGTGATTCGCAACTACCTCGACATGATTCAAAAAGAGGCGTTTCGCTGCAAGCAAATTACCGAGAAGCTGTTGGATTTCAGCCGCATGGGCGATCCGGAACGGCAAAACACCGATCTTCGCGAGTTGGTCGATGGCGTCATCGAAATGATCCGCCATCTCGGTAAGTACCAAAATAAGAACGTCATTCTTCGCGATGGCGGACCCGTGATCGCAGAGATTTGCGCGCAGGAAATGAAGCAGGTCGTTTTGAACCTGATCACCAATGCGCTCGACAGCATCGATTCGGGCGGAGCCGTCATCATCGCGCTGCGGCAACGAGACAATAACGCCGAGCTGGTCGTCGAAGACAACGGTTGCGGCATGTCGGACGAAGTGCGGCAACATTTGTTCGAGCCGTTCTTTACGCGCCGGCGCGGAGGGCAGGGGACCGGCTTAGGGCTATCGATCACTTATCGGATCGTCGAAGAACATCACGGGCAGATCATTCCGCACAGCGACGGCCCAGGCAAAGGATCCCGCTTCACTGTTTTGCTTCCCTTGCGTCACGGAACTCGGAAACGGGTAGCGCTCGCCGCCTAAATCAATCGAATTCATATCAACACGCCTAGTTTGTAGCATCCTATGATGACAAAATCACAAAACGCCGATCAGGCTCACGAGACGAAGGGTCTCGCCATCTTGTTCGCAGATGATGAACGCTCGCTGCAAGAGCTGATGAAGCTCGAGATTCCCCGAATGGGGCATCGGGTGACCGTTTGTCCCGATGGTCTGACCGCGGCTGCCGCCCTCGAAAAAGACTCATTCGATTGCCTGCTCGTGGACCTCGATATGCCCGGCCTGAGCGGGATCGACGTCATCGCCAAGGCTCGCGAGCTATGCCCGGATGCCGATGCGGTGGTGTTGACCGGGAAGTCGTCGCTCGAGACGGCGATCGCGGCGCTCCGTCATGGAGCGTTCGACTATCTCACGAAACCTTGCAAGCTCGTGGAAATTGAAGCCCTGATGCGGCGCGTGCAGGAGAAACGCCGACTCACGCAACAATACCGTGCACTGAAGCGCCGGCTCGAACGCATCGAGGGGACGCCGCGGCTCGTGGGCACTTCGGCCGGTATGGACCGC
>DATBAY010000066.1:0-2689 GCA_036271295.1 Lacipirellulaceae bacterium
CGGCACGTGTCGGACGGAGTTTCCGCAACCTTCGACTCATCCCATGCTGATGGATGGCCGCCCTGTGCCAGCCGACCAGCCAATACTAATGGTCGGGGTCCCATTTTTCGCCAATAGCCTAAGCGGTGCATATCACTCGTATACCGAGGACACGCAACAGACCTGCCAACTCTTGCTGCCATTAGCAGTTGCGGCGATCGCTGCACTGCGGATGAAACAGCTAGCACTCCGTTCCGCGCGGTTCATCTCCACCGCCTGCTAGCACGCTCTCGCGCTACGGCTCGCGGTTGTGACCTCTCATCAATTCCGCTAAACTCCGCGGCCCAACGCCCGGCTGAAGCTGCGCGTCGGCAAAGAAGAATTCACCACAGAGGCACAGAGAGCACAGAGAAGAAAAGATTTGTCATTGGTAATTGCAAATTTGTCATTTGGCCATTTCTGAAATGACCAATTACAAATGACAAATTTTCAATGACCAATTGTTTCTATCTCCGTGCTCTCTGTGCCCTCAGTGGTAAGTAAGTAGCAGGCACGCTCCGCGTGCCGTCGCCAATATCGAGTGTTTGTCTTAGCAAGGAAGTCAGGTTTCGATGAGCAAGGAAGCTCCCAAACGGCGCCCGGCGCCGAAGAAGTTAGGCACCCTTTCCGCAGAAGAACAACTCCGAGCCGCGCGCGAAATCGTGCGCCGCGAGGCGGCCGGTGTGTGGAAGGTTTCGTACCGCTTGAACTCCTCGTTCTGCGAGGCGATCAAGCTGCTATACACCTGCAAGGGCAGCGCGATCATCACCGGCATGGGCAAGGCGGGCCTCATCGGTCAGAAGATCGCCGCCACACTGTCCTCGACAGGCACACCCGCGCACTTTTTGCACCCTGCCGAGGCGTTCCACGGCGATCTAGGTCGCGTTCACTCGCAAGATGTTGTCGTCATGCTCACCCAGAGCGGCGAAACGGCCGAAGTTACGCAACTCTTGCCATCCCTCCGCGAATTCGGCGTGCCGCTGATCGCGATCACGGCCGCTCGCACGAGCAGCGTTGGCCGGGCCGCGAGCGTCGTCATTGAGCTCGGCGACTTGGAAGAAGTCTGCTCCCTCGGCCTCGCGCCAAGCACCAGCACGACCGCCATGCTCGCCGTCGGCGACGCCCTCGCGCTCGTCATGAGCAAGATGCGCAACTTTCAGGCCGACGACTTCGCCCGCTTCCATCCCGGCGGCGCGCTCGGCCGCAAGCTCAGCAAAGTCGACGACATCATGCGGCCACTTTCCGAATGCCGCACGGCCAGCGATGCACTCTCGGTCCGCCAGGTGATCGTAAAATCCATGAAACCAGGTCGCCGCAGCGGGGCGATCATGCTCACCGACAAAGCTGGCCGACTCACGGGCCTGTTCACCGATAGCGACCTCGCGCGCCTGTTCGAAAAGCGCGACGAAGGTGCCCTCGATCGCCCGATGTGCACCGTGATGATGTCTCACCCAACCACAGTCCCGAGCGGCACGCGCTTCGGCGACGCCGTCGCGCTCCTCGCGCAACGCAAGTTCAGCGAACTGCCCGTGGTCGACAAAAAAGGCCGCCCCGTCGGCCTGGTCGACGTCACCGACGTCCTCGGCCTCAAAACCGAAGCCGAAGGCGACGTCCCCGGCACCGCCAGCACCAAAAAAGTCGCGTGATCCGAAAGATCTCACCCAAAGGCGCAGAGGCGCAAAGTTTTTGATTTTGAACCACGAAAGACTCGAAAAGTACGAAAGAATTCAGATTTATGCTTCGTTTCTTCTCGCTCTTGAATTTTCGTATCCTTCGTATTTTTCGTGGTTAACATCTTCTTTCTCTTGCCTGAGCAATGACCCTCGCCCAAACCTGCTCCAAAATCGAGCTCATCCTCAGCGACGTCGACGGCGTCATGACCGACGGCGGCATTCAATTGCTCGACGACGGCACGCAGTTTGTGAAGTTTCACATTCGCGATGGCATGGGCGTGCGTCTGTGGCGTGAAGCGGGCAAACGCTTCGGCATCGTCACCGGGCGCAAGCTCGACTCGATCCGCAAGCGAGCCGAAGATCTGTGGCTCGATATCGTCCGCCTCGGCATCGACGACAAGCTGCCCGCCGTCGATGAGCTCGCCGCTGAGTTAAAGATCACGCGCGAGCAAATCTGCTACATCGGCGACGACCTGCTCGACTTGAAAACAATCCAATCCGTCGGCTTCGGCGTCGCCGTCGCAGACGCGGTGGAAGACGTCCGCAAAGCCGCGAAGTACACCACCAGCGTCCCCGGCGGCCAGGCCGCCGTTCGCGAAGTCATCGAACTGATCCTCAAAAACACCGGCCGCTGGGAAGAAGTTTTAAAACGCTACAGCGGACCAAATTGAAAACACGTGTGAACAGGGTGCCACTGGCTCGGCCAGTGCCCTCCCTGGAATTTGCGCGAGCCAACGTTACAAGATGAGGCCTGAACCAGCTTGCAGATGACCATCCGTTTTGAAACATGCACTCGAACTGCGCCGCCAAGCTGTCGGCGAAAAGCAGCGCTGGCATAGCCAGTGACACGCTGCAACGGATGCCCACCAACATTCACCCCGCCAGGAACAAAATCATGCCAACAAGATTCATTTGGTTGATCGCCGCAATCGCATTGTTTCCGCACACTGGGTACTGTTGGACAGACGTCAATTTCCAACTGGATACGACGGCACTCA
>DATBAY010000067.1:0-6973 GCA_036271295.1 Lacipirellulaceae bacterium
CCCGGCTACGTGGTCGAAGAGATTCGCCAGCAGCTTCCCGCAATTGAGAAGCAGTTGCCGACGGCTGCGTTCGATAATGGCCCGCCAAACGCCCTGCGGGCAACCGTGAGCTCGCTCGCGTCGCTCGGTGCAACGGTGCGCGATCTCATGTCGCTGGATAGCTGGCGGATTATACGCCAAATGAACGACGATTTTCGGCCCACGCCCGGCCGGCACGGCTTCCTCGATCTTCTCGATAAGATCGACATGCTGCTCGTGCAGCTCGCAGCGTATGCTGGTGAAATTGCCGAAAGTATGACGCGGACATACGCCTGGCGATTCTTGGATTTAGGCCGGCGGCTCGAACGCGCGCTACAGGAAGCGCAGCTTGTACGCGGCATGCTCGCCGAGGGGGACGGCAGCGAGCCTGAAGCGCTCGAAACGCTGCTTGAAATGCTCGATAGCGTGATGACCTATCGCTCGCGTTACGGATCGCGGTTCCAGATGGGCGCGGTGCTCGATCTCATGCTGTGCGATGAATCCAACCCGCGTTCGGTTGCCTATCAGTTGGTTGAATGCGTGGCGCACGTTGGTCACTTGAATATCGGGATGCAACACGAAAACAAACCAGCCGACCACGGTTTGGCCAGTTCGCTTTTGCAAACCGTGCGAGCAACGGATGTCGTGCGGATTGCACGGGAATATGAGAATGGCGTCAGCCAGCCGCTACATGAGCTGCTCGATGAGATCGGTTCAACGCTCCCGGAACTTTCTGACGTGATCTCGCATCGCTGCTTCTTCCATTCGGCCCCGATCCAACGGCTGGCAGATATCGATTCGAAACCTGCACCGCAGAAATAACCGCTGTTTCAATCAGCGATATGTTTTAGAGCTCGCCTTGAAATACCAAATCACGCACAAGACCCGGTACGAATACTCCAAATTGGCGCCAGTGTGCCAAAATCTGGTGCATCTTGCGCCGCGCGAGCTGAACCATCAAAAGTGTTTGAAGTACAGATTAACGGTCGAGCCAACGCCGGCGTTTTTTGCCGCTCGCGACGACTACTTTGGCAACCGAGCCGAATACTTTTCGATCGAGAACGGCCACCGCCGCTTGGAAATCACGGCGGAAAGCACCGTCGAAGTAATTAATTTAGAGGAAACACCAATTCGCGATGTCGCCTGGGAAGACTGCGTAACCCAAGCGACAGAGCTGAACGGCACAGATGGAGTCGATACTCCGTTCGAGCCGATGCACGCGCAGTTCACATTTCCTTCGCCACGAGTGCCGTTGCTCGCTGAGCTGCGAGATTATGCGGCCAAGAGTTTTTTGCCGGAACGGTCGATCGTGCATGCCCTCGTGGACTTAAATGTACGCATTCATCACGAATTCAAGTTCGATACACGGGCGACGACCGTCGACACGCCGCTGTGGGAAGTTCTCACGCTTCGACGCGGCGTTTGCCAGGATTTTGCTCATCTCGCGACCGGCTGTTTGCGAAGCATGGGGCTGGCTGCTCGATATGTGAGTGGCTATTTGCGTACCACTCCGCCGCCGGGCAAAACAAGGTTGGTAGGCGCCGACGCGTCGCACGCTTGGTGCAGTGCCTGGTGCGGACCGTTAGGTTGGGTCGATATCGACCCGACGAACAATTGCCTCGTGGGCGATTCTTACATTACGATCGCTTGGGGACGCGATTATAGCGACGTTTGCCCTATCCAGGGTGTCTTCGTGGGCGGCGGCGAACATCGGATTAGCGTCAGCGTCGACGTAGCGCCGGTCTTATAGCTTGCTTCGGCACGCTTCTTGCAGTGCAGAGCCGAATTCAGAAACTGCAACAATCCGGCAGACGTATGCAAACTTATCGATGCAAATGCGGAAATCGACTGTACTTCGACAATTCAGTTTGCCTCGCGTGCAAACGGGAGGTAGGTTGGTGCGAAGGGTGTCAGCGAATTGCTTCGATTGAACCGATCAACGTGGAGGGTGATGCTGCGATCGAGTACCGGTGCGGTTATGACAACTGTGGAAAAACGATTCGCAAGTGTCGCAACTATGTCGTCGAGAATGCTTGCAACCGCTGTTATGTGCAGATGAGCGCGCCAGTGGCCGGGCAGGGACCAGCGGAGGACGGGGCCTCCGAGCCGAACGAGCTGTGCAGCGCTTGCAAACTTACCGAAACGATTCCGGATCTTACGGTTGTTGGCAACCGCGAAAAGTGGGCGCGATTGGAAGCCGCGAAAAGGCGATTGCTGTACACGCTTGACCGGCTGGGTTTGCCGTACGCGAGCGCTACTCCCAAATTAACGTTTGATTTCAAGGCCGATGTCGTGCCCCCAAATAACGAATGGCGTAACGCGGGCGCAAAAGAGATAGTCTACACGGGCCATGCCGACGGCAAAATCACGATCAACCTTCGCGAAACCGACGATGCGGCTCGCGAAGCGCTACGGGTGCAGTTCCATGAAGCGCATCGCACGTTGATCGGGCACTTCCACCACGAGGTCGGCCATTACTATTGGCAATTGCTTGTGCAAAATAAGCGTGAAGCGGAATGCACTCGAGCTTTCGGTGACCACACTTCACCGCCGTACACGGATGCAATGACCGCCTATTACCAGAGCGGACCACAATTAAATTGGTCGACAAGCTTTATCAGCGCGTATGCGTCGTCGCATCCTTGGGAGGACTTTGCAGAGACATTCGCGCTCTATTTGGATATGATCTCAGTGCTCGATACTTCCACCCACTTGTTCAAGTCGATTCGAGCGAACTTTCACACGCGGTCAGTCGCGCCGCTGGTAGAGCGATTTGGCGAAGTCGGAGTGCTGGTAAACGAATTCAATCGTACAGTGGGACTTCTAGACCTTGTGCCAGACATCGTGGTAACTCCGGTCGTTACAAAGCTGGAGTTCATACATTCGCTCGTAAAGAAAGCGGCGAAGAAGCCACGAGTCAAAGCGCCCCCGACGGAGGTTGTCGTACCGACCGAAGCGGGAATTCTAGAAAACGTTGAGCCAGCGATTGAAGCGAATGCGACGACGATTGCCGCCAGCTGAAAGCCAGGAGGTTCGAGCGGGTGCCTAGGGCAACGCCGCAGCGATGCGACCTTATCTAGGGCATTGCCCCAGGCACCCAGTCGCCCAGTCACGAAACTCCAAGAAAAAACGCTACAGACACCAGGGGTATCTGCAGCGTTCGTTGGCAACTAATCTCGTCTCAAGCTTCGCGTCCGAATTCTTACGAATTTGGCTACGGATTACTTGATGAACAACATCTCTTGGTAGGTCGGCAGCGGCCACAGGTCGTCGGCTACCCAGTTTTCGAGCTCGTCGGCGTATTTACGGACCATGCTCATCGACGGCAACAGGTCGCTCGCACAGTACTCGGCCGCCTTGTGAGCGCCGCCACCGTGGCTGACCTTGCCGAGAGCCATGTTCAGCACCGAAATGCTGTCCTGCAGGCTCTTCACCAGTTCGGTGACCTTGTCGAGCGTGTCGGTGTCGAACTCGTAGCCGAGGAGCTTCAAGTTGGCACACGTCGAGGCCAGTTCGTTCTGGTAACGAATGGCAGCCGGGAAGATCATCGTCTTGGCCATCTCGAGCGTGAGATTGGCTTCGCTGTAGACCGTCTTGCAGTACTGTTCGAGGTAGATCTCGAACCGGCTCGTGAGCTCGCGCTCATTGAGCACGTTGTACTTCTCGAACAGCTCCTTGATTTCCTTCTTCTCAAGGATTGGCAGAGCGTCGACAGAATTCTTTAAGTTCAACAAGCCGCGCTTGGCGGCTTCTTGATGCCAGGCGTCGGAGTAGCCGTCGCCATTGAAGATGATCGGCGCAGCCTCGGTGCTGACTTCCGTCAGCAGCTTTTGCACGGCGTTGTTCAACTTCGAAGCATCACCACCTGTGGCCTTTTCCAGCTGCGTCGCACAGTAATCGAGCGACTCGGCCACGATCGTGTTCATTGCCACGAGCGGACCGGCAATCGACTGGTTGGCGCCCACAGCTCGGAATTCGAACCGGTTGCCGGTGAACGCGAATGGGCTCGTGCGATTGCGATCGCCCGCGTCCTTCGGCATTGGCGGCAGGACGTCGACGCCGACTTCCATCATGCCTTTCTTGAGCGACGAATTCGCGCCGCCCTTCTTGATCTGCTCGAAGACGTCGCTGAGCTGGTCGCCGAGGAAGATCGAAATGATTGCCGGCGGAGCTTCGTTGGCGCCGAGCCGATGATCGTTGCCGGCCGTCGCCACGACCGCCCGCAACAGGCCTTGGTACTTCTTGACGGCACGAATGACGGCCGCGCAGAACACCAAAAACTGAGCATTTTCGTGCGGCGTATCGCCCGGATCGAGCAGGTTGCCCTGCGACGAGCTGCCGAGCGACCAGTTCACGTGCTTGCCCGAACCGTTGATGTTCGCGAACGGCTTTTCGTGAGTCAGGCACGCCATGCCGTACTTCTCGGCGACGCGCTTGAGCGTGATCATGATCAATTGCTGGTGATCGTTGGCAAGGTTCGCCGATTCGAACACCGGAGCAATTTCATATTGCGCGGGAGCGACTTCGTTGTGGCGAGTCTTCACCGGCACGCCGAGCTTGAACAGCTCACGCTCGACTTCGAGCATGAAGGCCAGCACGCGCTCCGGAATAGCACCGAAGTAGTGATCTTCGAACTCCTGACCTTTCGGCGGCTTTGCGCCGAACAACGTGCGGCCGGCCGTCAGCAGGTCGGGCCGAGCGAAAAAGAAATTTCGATCGACCAGGAAGTATTCCTGTTCGGGACCCGCGGTCGATGCGACGAACGCACCGTCCGTTTTGCCGAACAACGTCAGCACGCGCTGCGCTTGTTTGTTAAGAGCCTGCATCGAACGCAGCAGCGGCGTCTTCTTGTCGAGCGCTTCGCCGGTCCAAGAAACGAACGCTGTTGGAATGCACAGCGTGGTACCGTTCGGGTTCTCGAGGATGTAGGCCGGGCTGGTCACATCCCAAATCGTGTAGCCACGAGCTTCGAACGTGGCGCGGATGCCGCCGGTGGGGAAGCTCGAGCCATCTGGCTCACCCTGAATGAGCTGCTTGCCAGTGAATTCGGCGAGCGCGCCTCCCTCGCCATCTGGCGACAAGAAGCTGTCGTGCTTTTCAGCCGTAAGACCGGTCAGCGGAAAGAAGACGTGCGCGTAGTGCGTCGCACCCTTTTCAATCGCCCAATCCTTCATCGCCGAAGCGACGATATCGGCAATTGTCGGGTCGAGCTTCTCGCCAGACTCGATGGTCTTACAGAGTGCCTTGTAAACCTGCTTCGGCAGTCGATTCTTCATCACTGCCTTGTTGAAAACATTGCAGCCAAAGATTTGCGAGGTTGGCGTCTCGATGAAATTCAAAGGCTCGGAAATTGGCTTGTAATTGGTGACCGCCGAAATTGCCGCCATGCGTGCCGAGCTACCGGCGTAACCGCCGCCGCTGGTTGCGGCTCCCGTCGCACCGCCATGCGACGTTCCCTTTGCACCCGAACGAGTTTGCGTACTCACAGAAAGTCCTTACCTCGGGTCTCGCCCGAGCCAAAAAAGGAAGTTTAGACCCGTCGTCCCAGAAGGGGGGAACGACCTATTTGCCCATCCTGGGCAAGTGAAGTGCGGGCAAGTCCGATCGCCCGCAAACTCCGGCAGGAAAGCAAAGTACGTGCCGGCGGGTCACGCAGCGAGCCCTGTCAAAAACACCCTCTTTTTAAGACTCTCCGCCAAACTGCGCTCTTTGCGAATATATCGCCGGCCTAAGATACGGGCAATTCCTGCTGAAAAATCGAGCGAAACGTGCGGCCGGTGAGCAATAATGACGTAGAAGCGTTTCGAGGCAAAAGGGAAGCTTTCGATGTTTGTTAAGTCCTTACGCTGTATAAACTTCGTATCTTTTTCGGTTGTGACCATACTGGCGGGTGTTGCCGCTTTCGGCCAGCCTTTGCCGCAGGGCCTTCGCGAGAATTCCGGTAACAACCAAGAATATGCCCGCGTCCAAATTTTCGGAATCGAGGCGAAAGGCTCGAAGTTCGTTTACGTGTTCGATCGGTCGGGAAGCATGGAAGGCGCGCCGCTCACGGCCGCGAAGAAGCAACTGTTGGACAGCCTGCAGCCGCTTGGTGAAACCCAGCAGTTTGAAATTCTGTTTTTCAATCATCGAGTAACGATATTTGACGGCGGCAACGTTCCGAAGCGGGCGACTTTTGCTACCGATCACAACAAACAGCTTGCGGCAGAGTTTGTGCAGCGAATTTCGGCCGATGGTGGGACCGACCGCACTCTGGCGTTACGAACGGCGTTGAAGCTGCAGCCTGATGTGATTTTCTTCCTGTCCGACGAGGACAAGCCAATGCCGGCGAAAGAGCTGGATGAAATCGCAAAGGCGAACGATCGGGTCGGCGCTCAAATCTGCGCGATCGAATTTGGCCGCGGCGAAAAACCACCGGCGGCGAGTTCGATGGCTGAGCTGGCGCATGCGAACAACGGGAAGTACGTGTACGTGGATGTTGGGAAGCTATCCAAGTAGCGTCGCCGCGTCTTTCAACAAAAATGCCTCGCTATTTCACTATTTTAAGAAGTCGTTTGTCCACAGATGAAATCAGATTAACGCAGATGATCGGATTAAGAGCGTTGAAGCTTTTTCGAACATTTGCGTTCTTCAGTACGAATATTGTCACCGGCGCTCAATACGATTTTTTAATACAAAATTCGAGCTTTGGGCAACAGGCGGATACGCGTAAAGCATTGTGCTGCAAACGATTGCATGATTAGCAACCGCCCTCGACCGCAGGAATATTGGGTACTGTCCTGTTAATGCGCGCTTGCGAAAATACCGTTTGCCCGCCAACCGAAACGCGCTCAGATTGTTGGGCATGAATATCTATGTTGAGTTGCGCCGCCGCGCCAGAGCCAAGCGAGATGAGGCGATTAAGTCGATCGAGGACCACTACCGCGCGACACTTGGCCAGATAAACCGGCTTCAG
>DATBAY010000068.1:0-8039 GCA_036271295.1 Lacipirellulaceae bacterium
CTTCGCATCACTCTGGGGCGTTGCCCCAGGCACCCAGGCACCCAGGCACCCTAGAGCATTTTTAGCAACGGTGTTCCGTTGGGCGCCTGGGGCAACGCCCTAGTTATTCGCAATACTCTGGGGCGTTGCCCCAGCCACCCAGAACGAGAACTTGAATAACGCTCTAGCAGCCGCCACATGGCGGCGCTACAGCACGGGTGCGAAAAGTCTTGCGAACCGGACGGCAAAGTGGAACCAAAATGGCCGCCTCGCGAAATCGGCCGACGTCGTCTGACGGCACTCGTCGAAATCCCGCGTCAGCATCTTCTCCATCTCGCTGGCAAATCCGCGATCGGCGAATACGAGCATGATTTCGAAGTTGAGCCGGATCGAGCGGTTGTCGAAATTTGCCGTGCCGATGGCTGCCAGGTCGTCGTCGACCAGCAACACCTTGTGATGCATAAACCCGGGCTGGTAGCGATAAAACTTGACGCCCGAGAGCTCGGTCTCCGCGATATAAGAAAATGCAGCCAGGTAAACCATTTTATGGTCGGGCTTGGCCGGCAGCATGATTCGTACGTCGACCCCGCGCAGGGCCGCCAATTGGAGCGCGTTGATGAGCGCACCATCCGGCACGAAGTAGGGGCTCGCGATCCACAGCCGCCGCTTGGCTGAATTGATGGCGTGCATATAAAACAGGCCGCAAGTTTCCAGCAAATCGGAAGGATCCGAGGCCAGGCACAGGGCCGCCTCGTTGCCTTCCGGGGCAGGGCGGGGGGTCCAATCCAGGTCGGGGACGCTGCCGGTCGCCCAATACCAATCTTCGAGAAAGGCAAATTGAATCGCGTCGACGATCGGCCCGCGAACTTCGACTTGCGTGTCCCGCCACGGCCCGAAATGCGGATCGCGGCCCATGTATTCATCGCCGACGTTCAGTCCGCCCACGTAGGCCGTCTCGCCATCCACAATCACAATCTTGCGGTGGTTGCGAAAATTGATCTGAAACCGATTGCGAAACCCTTTCGACGTACGGAACGGCAGGTCGATGACGCCCGCTTCGGCTAGCTCGCGCCGATAAGCCTTCGGCAAATAGTAACTTCCGATCTCATCGTAGAGCACGTACACGCGCACCCCTTCACGTGCCTTGCGAACCAGCACCTCTTTGAGATCGCGGCCAATTGCATCATCTCGAATGATATAGAATTGAACGATGACATAGCTTTTCGCCTGCGCGATGCCGGCAAAGATCGCCGCAAACGTGGCGTCGCCGTTGACGAGCAGCTTCGCATCGTTATGGCTTGTGAAGGGCATCTCGGCCAGTTCTTCGAGCGCCGCGAAGTTCGGATCGACTTCGTCGTCGCGCATGCGAAACAAACGCATTTTCTTTTCGAGCGCCCGGGCAATGTGATCAATTTGCGAATCTCCCGCGCGCCGCGCCTTCACGTATCCTTGGAATTTGCCCCGCCCGAACACGCCATAGACGGGCAGCGAGACATAGGGAAACATCACGAGCAGCAGCGCCCAAGCGATTGCCCCCTGGGCCGTGCGGGCGGTCATGATCGCATGAATGGCGGTGAGAAACCCCAAGCCGTGCAGCACCACCGCGATGATCAGGCCCCATTCGAGTTGTTGGAGGTCGATGAGCACGGCGGAAAGGGGGCAAGGGGCTAGAGGCTGGGGACCGGCGAAAAACAACGAATCTTGGAGACACATTCGTCGTCGAGGCGCTATTCATCTACTATGGTCGATCCGGCACGCTTCACAAACAGGCTCACACAATCGAAAATGCTTTCCTAACCCCAGCCCCTTGTCCCCAACCCCCAGCCGCCACGTATGTCCCTCACCATCATGCGGAGAATCCGCTTCTGCGCCGGCCATCGACTCCATCGCCATGGCGGTAAGTGCGAGCACTTCCACGGCCACAATTACATCGCCGATTTTTATGTCACCGGCGATCGCGTCGACGCAGTGGGCCGTGTGATCGACTTTGCGGAGCTCAAAAAACTCTTCAAGGGTTGGCTCGATGAGAATTGGGACCACGGTTTCGTTCTGAACGAGTCCGACGAAAACGGCCTCGCCGCGATAAAAATGGTCGAGCCCCGCCGGTTTTACGTGCTGCCGTATAACCCCACGTCCGAAAACATGGCCAGCTACTTACTTCACGAAATCTGTCCGAAGCTGCTCGAGGGCAAAGGCGTCACGGCGACCAAGGTGGTTCTGTGGGAAAGCGACGAGTCGTTCGCCGAGGCGTCGCTGGCCGGTCCCGACACGTCGGCTGGAACTTGCGGCTCCTAAACAACATCTCCTGCATGGGTACCGCTAAACATGGCAGAAAATTATCGCAATCTTGTAATTGGCAGCGGCGAAGGCGGAAAGTTTCTCGCCTGGACGTTAGCTCGCCGCGGTGAGAAAACGGTTGTCGTCGAACGATCAATGATCGGCGGCGCCTGCCCAAACATCGCTTGCCTCCCCAGCAAAAACGTCATCTTTAGCGCCAAGGTCGCGTCACTCGTCGCCCCGAATGGCGGCCTGGGCGTGGTGAGCGGCCCCTTCGCGGTCGATATGCCTGGCGTCGCACGACGTAAGCGAGAAATGGTCGACGGCCTGCGCGAAGTCCACCTCAATAACTTCAAAACGAGCGGCGCCGAATTGGTGCTGGGAGAGGCCCGCTTTATCGCTCCGAAGACGGTCGAAGTTTCTCTCCACGACGGCGGGTCGCGGGAGTTGCAGGGCGATCGCGTATTCCTCTGCCTCGGGTCGCGGGCTGCAATCCCCAACGTTCCGGGACTCACCGATGCCCAGCCCATGACGCATGTCGAAGCGCTTGAGCTGGAGCGGCTGCCCGAGCACCTCGTCGTGATTGGCGGCGGATACGTCGGCCTGGAATTCGCGCAGGCGATGCGCCGTTTCAGCAGCCGTATCACGATCATTCAGCACGGCAAGCAACTGCTCGAACGTGAAGATCCCGACGTCGCCACCGCGATTGCAGACGTGCTTCGCGAAGAGGGCGTTGATATTCTACTCGAAGCAGAGTTGCTCAACGTTTCCGGACGGTCTGGCTCGGGGGTGGAGCTCCGCGTACGTCATGGTGGATCCGAGAAAACGCTCAGCGCGTCGGACATCCTCATCGCCACCGGCCGCACGCCGAACACCGATCGGATTGCGTTGGATAGAGCAGGTGTCGAGTTGGACGCACGCCGGTTTATTCGCGTGAACGACCGGCTGCAAACAACCGCCCCGGACGTCTGGGCCATGGGCGATTGCGCGGGGAGTCCACAATTCACGCACGTCGGCTATGACGACTTTCGCGTCGTGCTAAGCAATCTCGATGGCGGCAGCCGTTCGACTCGCGACCGCCTAATTCCCTATTGCTTATTCACCGATCCGGAACTTGCCCACGTTGGCTTGCATGAGACGGAAGCAAAGTCGAAAGGCATTTCTTACCGAATCGCCAAGATTCCCATGAAGTCCGTGTTGCGAACTCGCACCATTTCCGACACGCGCGGTTTCGCCAAGGCGTTGATCGCACCCGATGATCAAATCCTCGGCTTTACCGCCCTCGGGGCCGAAGCCAGCGAAATGCTGGCCGCCGTGCAAACCGCAATGCTCGGCAGATTGCCGTACACGAAGCTAAAAGACGCAATCTTCACTCATCCCACCGCAGCCGAGGGCCTGGTCGTGTTGTTCTCAAGCCCGCTGTCTGACAAGAACTGACTCGGATTCACCACTTGCTGGACTTTTGCCGACAAAACTCTTCCAGTTCGCGCCGCTTGAATTAGCATAGGTCCGACAGTACTCCGCCCTCCCACATGCGTAAGCGGCAGCGGGAGACAATTCACATACACTCGGCAGGATCGTCGCCTCGATGAAATACGAAGAGCAACTTCTCTATCACCAAATCCATCCCGGAAAACTTGCCGCCGATATCGCGGGCTCGATCGTCTCCACGTATCTCGTGTGGCAGCACCACTTCTGGTGGGCCATGCTGTGTGCTTTTGCGCCCGCGCTGCTGGGGTCCGCACTGGTCTTGCGCTTCGCCAACTTGGAGCCCTTCAAACAGTCTCGCATGGGGCGTTACATCAACCGCTTCATGAATCACTGGATCGAAGCTTGGCGTTTCACCGGTCAAATTGTCATGTGGGTCGGGGCATGGTATCACGCGGGCTGGATGATTTTCGCCGGGGCGCTTGTCGTGATTGTCGCCTGGAGTTTCGGACTCTGCGTGCCCAATCCGACTCCGAAAGCAGATGTCTAAGCGCGCCAACCGTATGTGGCACATCGGCGGCTAATCGGTAATGGGTCAGTTTAAATGGTGATGGCTGGGGCAACGCTCCAGATGCTTCCACTGGGGCGTTGCCCGAGCCACCCTGATTCCGTTTTTCTCGAACTGACCCACGGTCCGTTAATGCAGCGCCGTGCACGCGATCCTTTGCGCGTTTATAATGCGGCAGCTGGGAGCAAAGATATTCACCTCGGTTGGCTGCACAAACGATGATTCGATTAGCGCGCGCAACGGCTGTTTTCGCGTTCCTGTTTAGCGTTTGTTTTATCGCTTCGGTGTTGGCCGAAGAAACGAAATCCAACGACACGTCTAAATCAACATCCCGCCCAAACATCCTCATTTTCTTGTGCGATGACATGGGCTGGGCCGATATTGGCTGCTACGGCAGCGAAATCCCCACGCCAAATATCGACGCCCTGGCCAAAGGCGGCGTCCGCTTTACGCAGTTCTACAATACGGCGCGGTGCAGCCCGACGCGCGCGAGCCTCATGACGGGTCTCTACCCGCACCAAGCGGGCATGGGGCACCTTGATGGCACCGTCCACGAGGGGACCAAAGGGACGCAAGGCAAATTGCGCGACGATTGCGTCACGATGGCTGAAGTCCTCGACGACGCCGGCTATTACACCGCGATGGCAGGCAAATGGCACCTTGGCCAGCAACATGGCACACCGCCTTGGAAGCGCGGCTTCGAACACGAACTCAACTCGCCGTTCGGCGGCATCTACTTCCCAAATCAGAAGGCACGCCCGAACCTCTTTCTCAACGGCAAGAACTACCAAAAAGACGATCCAATCTTCGGCGACAATTGGTACAGCGTCGACCTGTGGACCGATTGGGGCCTCAAATTCGCTGACGAAGCAATCGACAAGAAGCAGCCGTTCTTTTTGTATGTCGCCCAGTGCGCGCCTCATTTTCCGCTGATGGCCCAAGAGAAGACGATCGAAAAGTATCGTGGCAAGTACATGATCGGTTGGGACAAGCTTCGCGAAGCGCGACACCAGCGCCAAATCGAAATGGGCTTGGTCGATCCCGCCTGGCCGCTCAGCGCGCGGCCCGACGAAGTCTCCGCCTGGGATAAACTCAGCGACGACGACAAGAAACGATTCGACGACATGATGTCGATTTACGCCGCGATGATCGACCGCATCGACGCCAACGTCGGCAAGCTCGTGAAACACCTCGACGAGAAAGGTGTGCTCGATAACACGCTGATCCTGTTCCTCTCGGATAATGGCGGCAACGCCGAGTCGGGCCCAAACGGTCGTTACGAAGGCAAACATCCGGGCGGCCCCAATTCGACCGTCTACCTCGGCCAAAGCTGGGCAACGCTCGCCAACACCCCGTTCCGCCGCTACAAGCACTTCACGCATGAAGGCGGCATTTCGACGCCGCTCATCGCCCACTGGCCGGACGGAATTCCCGCCGACCGCGATGGCAAACTCGAAAAGCAGCCAGGCCACGTCGTTGATTTGATGCCCACCGTCGTTGAACTCGCCGGCGCGAAGTATCCGACGGAATACAAAGGCCACCAAATTCAGCCGATGGAAGGCACCAGCATCGTTCCCGCTTTCAGCGGAAAGCCGCTCGACCGCAAGAACCCGATCTTCTTCGCGCACGAAGGCAATCGCGGCATCCGCGACGGCAAGTGGAAGCTCGTGATGAAGTACAAAGGCCCGTGGGAACTGTACGACATCGAGGCGGACCGCACCGAGCAGCATGACCTCTCGAAGGAGAAACCCGAGTTGGCGAAGAAACTCTCCGATGAGTGGGATGCCTGGGCGGCTCGGTCCGACGTTGATCCCTGGTCCGGCCCGGCGCGCAATAACTCCGGCGGGATCGCGAAAGGCAACGGCGGCGAAGAGAAAAACGAGTAGGCCACGCTGTGCCTGACCATTTCGCGGCGCCGCCGAATGAATCTCCGATCGGCCTCAACCAGGTGGCCAAAAACAGTACCTATACATTTGTATAGAATATGATACGCTATTGCGGCCACTATCGTATTCGAAGCTCCTGGCCAACCGCAAAGGAGCTACGAATGCCGTTTGATGTGGTCAACTTGAACGGTCCGATCACAGGGCCGTCGGAATAATGCCCCGTACGTATTCTTGGCCGCCGAATGCGCGCACGGAAATCCAATATTCATGGGTTCCTGGAACGCGGGCCATGCACGTTGACCTTGTTTTTATGAGACTTTGACAAATCGATCGTTCCACAGATCGGGAATTTTGTATTAAAAAATCGTGTTTGAGTGCATTCACAAATCGATCGCGGTTAAGAACGAGCCTAGACGGCCACGTTCATCCAAGTTCATTTGGCAGTCGCTCACAAAGCGATTAGCTTTAAACCTGGCCGCCTAACCGACCTATCACGAATCAACTCGAGACGCACCATGAAAACCCGTTCAATCTTACTCGTGTTGAGCCTGATGCTTCCTTTAACAGGAGCGTGGACGAACTCTCTGGCGGCGCCTGACGGCGATGCGCATGGAAAAACCGCTGATGAAAAGAAGTCTGCCGACGCGAAGCCCGAGGACAAAGACAAGAAAGATGAGCCGAAGGACACGACCAGCATCACCCAGCACTCTGTCACGCTGGGCGGCAAAGAACTAAAGTACACCGCCACGGCCGGCAAGCTCGTCATGAAAGATGACGAGGGCAAAGCCAAGGCTCTTATCTTCTTCATCGCCTACACCAAGAATGGCGTCGAAGATCTCAGCCAGCGCCCCGTCACATTCGCGTTCAACGGCGGGCCGGGTTCCTCCAGTGTGTGGCTTCACCTTGGAATGCTCGGTCCGCAGCGCGTGAAGGTGCCCGATGACGCTACTCAGAGCGCGCCACCCTATGGCCTCGAAACAAATCCGCACTCGCTCCTCGATCTCACCGACCTGGTGTTCATCGATCCCGTCAGCACCGGCTACAGCCGAGCGGCTAAAGGTGAAAAAGACGACCAATTCCACGGCTATCAGGAAGATTTGCAAAGCGTTGGTCAATTCATCCACGACTACGTCACCAAATACGGCCGCTGGCGTTCGCCGAAGTTCCTCATCGGCGAAAGCTATGGCGGCCTCCGCGCCGCCGGACTCAGCGGCTATCTTCGCGAGCGCTATAACATGACGCTAAACGGCATCCTCATGATCTCCCCGGCGCTGAATTTCGAGACGATCGGCTTCGCCTTCGGTAACGACTTGCCCTACATTCTCTTCGTTCCCGGTTACACGGCCGCGGCTTGGTACCACAAATCTCTCCCCGGTGATCTCCAAACGCTTTCGTTGGAAGAAGTCGTAAAACAAGCCACCGAGTTTGCGCTCAAGGAATACACGCTGGCGCTCATGAAAGGCCAAACGCTCGGCGAGGAAGAGCGAAACTCTGTCGCCGAAAAACTAGCCCGCTACACCGGCCTGTCAAAGGACTACGTGCTGGAAGCAAAACTGCGAATCAGCATGGAGCGATTCTCCAAAGAGCTACTGCGTAAAAAGGGGCGCGTCATCGGCCGATACGACAGCCGTTACGAAAGCATCGACGCCGACGACGCCGGCGAAGGACCGGAGGATGACGCTAGCGCGGCCGCTGTGTTCCCTCCTTTTACCGCGGCGATCAACGACTACCTGCACAACGATCTGAAAGTCGAAGACGAACACGTCTATGAGATCCTCACCGGCAAGGTGCAGCCTTGGAACTATGGCCGGTACCTTTCGCGCTTCCCCGATGCCACGAATACGCTGCGCCAATCGATGTCGCAGAACCCCTACCTGAAACTGTTCGTCGCCAGCGGTTAC
>DATBAY010000069.1:0-1777 GCA_036271295.1 Lacipirellulaceae bacterium
ACCTGAACCGCCTGTGGCGATTGAGGTCAATCGCCCCTACCTCACAACAAGTCCGCTGGGGACAGTGAACAGTACAGCCGGTGCTGCGGCTAATTCGCGTCCATTAATCTCCGTTCGAATCAACCGATGGATGCAGTTCGGCTGACGGTAATCGAAACATATTTTGCGTCTTGTAACGCGAACTTTCGGAGTTCAATCGTCACCTTTTGAATTGGAAAATTCTTGAGCAAATGACTTGCGAGCCCTTCCGCCAGTGTCTCGATCAGCTTGACCGATTGATCGCGCAAGAAATTTTTCGTCTGCTCCGCTACAGTTGAATAGTTCACTGTCCGTTCAATGTGGTCCGCCAGATCGCTTGTCTGCTGATACGGCCAGAAAGAAATGCTCACGGTCAACCTTTGCGGATTCGCGCGTTCTTCGTCTGGCACTCCGACGCGCGTGAAAACGTCAAGCTGCTCGATGTGAACTTTGTCCGGGAACGGATGCGATTCGTTCGGCACGCGCAAATCTTAACCACGAATACGTCTTGGCCAATCACGGTCTAACAATTCAACGCGGCGCAGCCATTCGCGTGATTCACCGGGTTCTGGTAAATTTGTCGCGCGATGAAAACGGTCTGGCGCGTATTTGCGTATCTAAAGCGGTATCCCGGGTTGGCTGCGGGAACGCTCACGTGCGCGATCTTCGGCACTTTGATGGTGATTGTGTTTCCGAGTGTGACCAAATGGATCATTGAGGACGTGGTGCGCGCGAATCGACCGGACAAATTGCTGCCGTTAATTTTGCTGGCCACGGTCGCTTTTGTTGTTCAGCACCTTTTCAATTCGCTTCGGATAATTCTGAACAATACATTCGAGCAGAAAGTCATTTTCGATCTCCGCAGCGACTTATATTCGCACATTCAACTGCTTCCGTTGCGCTGGTTTGATAATCGGGCGACGGGCGATTTGATGACGCGCGTGATCGAAGACGTGAACTCGGTCGAGCGCGTGCTGATCGACGGAATCGAGCAAGGCGTCGTCGCGGTTTTACAAATCGTAATCGTAGTGGCGGTGATGTTTTATTGGAATCCAAAGCTCGCATTGCTTGCGCTGGTGCCGTTGCCGCTGCTGATCGCGGGCGCGCTCGCTTATACGCTCACGGCGCACCGGCGGTATCGATTACAGCGACGCGCTGCATCGAATATCAACGCGCTGTTGCACGACAATCTTGCCGGGGTTCGTCAGATCAAAAGCTTCGCGCGCGAACGCGAAGAACATGCGCGTTTTAATCGCGCTAGCGATCAACTGCGGCACGCCACGCTGGTGGTGATGCGGACATGGGCGATTTATTCGCCGTCGATGTCGATGTTCGAAGCAATCGGCGCGTTGCTCGTACTGGGATTTGGTAGTCACGACGTTTTGACCGGCAGCCTGCAGCTGGGCGATCTGGTCGGAATCCTGATGCTCATGGCATTTCTGTACGATCCCATCAGCCGCTTGCATCAGCTGAATCAATTGGTGCAGGCCGGCCGCGCAGCGGGCGAACGTGTGTTCGAGATTCTCGACGAAGACGCCGAGCCGGGCGCTGTAACGAAGATCAAGTCTGTAGGGGAACCTGATAGGTTCCCTCATCTCAAACGCGGTGACACCCGGGAAGCTGTCAGCTTCCCCTACAAGCCTGCGCAGCCGATCATCGGCGACATTTGCTACGAAGATGTGAGCTTCAGTTACGTCGACGGATTATCTGCGCTTCGGCACATTTCTTTTCACGCGCTGCCGGGCACTACGACAGCCCT
>DATBAY010000070.1:0-6677 GCA_036271295.1 Lacipirellulaceae bacterium
ACGGTTCAGATTCTGCAAGTCTGGCAAGTTAGCTGATCTGGTTGCAGTCGCTTGCAAGTTAATGATCACGCCATCTCGTCCGGCAGGGGGTCGTCGCTCACCATCGAGGCGTAGACGAGTACAAACGCGGCGTAGAACGACACGTAGAAGCACCAGTAACTTGCGGCGCTGTCGGTGTAGATATAACTCACGGTCGCCCAGATCCAGCCCCATGACACGATCAACAGGCTCTGCCAGAAGGGTCGCCACCATAGCAGAAACGGGGAACCGATCACTAACGCCCAGAGGCTGTAGGCCCAGATTGCAAATGCAGGTGGATTCTGCGGCGAATACCAATTGAGATGTCCCTCGGGAGTGACCTGCGTGTGCGTCGGCTGGTACATCACGCGGGCACCCACGACGATTGTGAGCCCCAGAATCAGCAGCAGATAAAACGGGACTCTTCGGTTACGGACGGGTAGAACAAATGTCGAACCGAACAAAGGTCCCCAGGCCTGTGCGAGTAAGGCCAACGGAATTAGCCCGATCGTCAGCAGCTGATTGACGGCGCCGTGGGGCATGGGACCATCTAGCCACAGCGCTCCCTCGACCCACTGCATGGCCGTAATGCCCATGAGTGCGACCGCCGCGAATTTCAAATGCGGCTGGCGGGGCCGCAACAGATACGCAGCCGCGCCGTAGGAACACCCTCCGGCCAACACACTCGACGTCGCATTGAAACAGATGGCTGAGGTCCTCTTCTACGCCAGCGGGTCGCCGAGGGGTTCGATGTCGAAGTCGCCGATCGGTTGGGCGAGAATGTCTTTGATGTCTTTCGATGACTGGTGGCCGGGGCGTTGGTCTTTGGCGGCGGGGCTGACGACGACGCGGTTGCCGCGGACTTCGGAAATGACGACGTAGGCGCCGGGTTCGATGGGTTGGCCGCCTTGGGTGGTGGCGTCGATGACCTGGCCGTCGACTTCGACGGCGCCGCTGGGGAGCATTTTGGAGCGGGCGACGCCGACGCGGCCGAGGAGGGCGCGGCGGGGGTCTTCGGGGAGGACGTCGCTGCCGGTGAGCGGCTCGCCGAGGAAGGCTTTGCCCATCGGTGTTTTCGGCCAGTATTTGAAGGCGGTGGCGATAAGGATGGGGACAACGATCACCGTAGCGGCGGCGAAGGCGAGGCCGGTGAACGGGCCGGTCGTGGGGCTTTGCAACGAGGCGATGACGATCGCGCCGATGAAGGCAGCGCCGGAGAGAATGCTGATGAGGCCGCCGGTGGGGATGAAGACTTCGAGGACGACGAGCGCGCAGCCGGCGACCATGAGGAGGATGGCCCAGGCTATGTCGGGAATGACCATGCTCGTAGAGAACGTCTTTGGAGGGCTGTGGTTCGGAGTGCGAAGTGCGAGTCTGCGTAAATTATAGCGGGTGAAGTGGCGGGGCGGCCATGAATTGGGAGTGATGGAAGGGTGTAGGGGGAAATGGGAAGAAATATGCACCACCGAGAGCACAGAGGGCACAGGGAAAGAAGACGAGTTTGCAAAATTAGAAATTTAAAATGCGGTAAGCTCGGTTGGTTTTTCTTGATTCTTCCTCTCCGTGATCTCTGTGTCCTCTGTGGTGAAAATAAAAGAGAGCCGAACTGCGCGAGGCCGTCGAGCTAAACCGCGAGCGATGATGGCGCGCGGAGCGGTCCGTTAGGAATCTAGCGCGTGGACGAGGACACGGTTGCCGCGGGTTTTTACGACGACGATTTTTGCGCCGCGGTCGATGGGGAGGCCGTCGGCAATGACGTCGACGAGCTGGCCGTTGAACTCGGCTTTGCCGGCGGGCATGAGGTTCGTGGCAGCGGTGCCTTCTTGGCCGAGGAGGTGGGAGAAATCGGCGAGGGACTCGCGGTATTCCAGGTCCATCAATTCTTCTTCCGGCGGCGGGTTAAGCAGCAGCTTACGGAAGACGGGGGCGCTGGGAAGATAGCGGCGGAGCGCGATCGAGGCGGCGATGACGATGAGCGTGGCGGTTGCGACAATCGAGAGCGAATGACGGAGCTCGATCATTTGCGATTCGGTGCGGGGGAGGATGAACGTTTGCGTGGCCAGGACGAGCGAAGCGAGGATCATGGCGCCGCCGCCGAGGCCGAAGATTGCGAGGCCAGGGAGAACGAGGACTTCGATGAGGATGCAGAAAATGCCGCCGAGGAACAGGAGGACTTCGAGCCATTCGGCGGTGCCGTTGAGGAAGTGACTCCAGAAGAAGAGGAGAAAGGCGACGGCGGCAATGAATGCGCCGATGCCGACGCCAGGGCTGTGGAGCTCGACGTAAACGCCGACGAAGCCGATGACGATCAGCAATACGGCGAGGCCGGGTGACGAGAGGGCTTCGATAAATTCGAGAGCCCAATTCGGTTGGGCGACGCGGATGTCGCC
The DNA here is from genome assembly GCA_036271295.1 of Lacipirellulaceae bacterium. Classification (GTDB taxonomy): domain Bacteria; phylum Planctomycetota; class Planctomycetia; order Pirellulales; family Lacipirellulaceae; genus JABDGM01. Next base: position 2,409 of record DATBAY010000070.1, read on the forward strand.
TTCGATGCCGTAGGCTTGCTTGAGATCGTCGAAATTGTCGACCACGTGCGTTGCAACGCCGAGCTCCTTGGCCTGGTTCGCTGTCATCCGCAGGGCTTCTCCCGCGGGCTTAACGCGGGCGCCGCGGCGCCAGTTATCGGCATCGGGCTGGGTTTTGGCTTCTTCACTCGAGAAGTAACGGACTTCGCCGGACTTGGTGTTTTGGTAAGCAAACAGGTCGATGCTAGGATCGATGAGTGCCGTGAGCAGCGACCAACTGTGGGGCACTTTTTTGGAGAGTGAATCGCGGATCGATTCGCGGGCGTCATCGAGCGTGGGGCGGTCGATTGGCACCGTGCCCCGGCCGCCGACATGCGATTCCGGCTGCATGACGAGCTGGTCGCAAGCGAGGGCGATGAGAGCCGCGCCGCCGGCGGCGTCGACCGGCACGTAAGCGACGGTTTGCACTTCGGAAGCATTCAAATTGGCGATCGTATCGGCGAGCTCCTTGCAGTCTTCGAGTCGGCCGCCTTCGCTATCGATCGTGAAGCCGATCCAATTGAATTTCCGCTTGGAAATTTCCTCGCCGAGCATGGTTTTGATCTGGTGGACCTTGCGGCGCGTGATGGGCCCCTCGATTTGAATGCGGACAGGGCGCCAGTTGCCGAGCATGGATTGGTCTTGCTTGAGCGCGGCGGCGCCGACGCCTAAGCCGCGGGCGAGCGAGTCGACATCGCTCGTGAGGAGCACGCCAAAGTCGCGGCCATCGCGGCCGGTGAAGCTGCCGAGCGCGCCGGCCGGTTTGAGCACATCTTGGGAGATGATGGTGTGCTTCTTCTTGAGGGCTTCGAGTTCGCTGTTGAGGGCGTACTCGGTGCCGGAGTCGGTTTCGACCTTGAGCACTTCGAGTCGGCGGTCGACCATGCCGAGCGCGACGGCGAGCGGTAACGTGCGTTTGGCCTCGATGATGGCGGTATACGCGCTAACGACGTTCGGGTCGACGGGGCGGCTGGCATCGGCGTCGATAGTCGCTTCGCCCAGGTCAGCCTCGGGAGCGATCGCGATTTTTTCGCAAGCGAGTGCGACAAGCACGCCGTGGCCTTTGATGGTGTGGGGAATGTAGGCGACCGTTTTGACGGCCGACATGGCGGGGCTGGTGAGGAAGTTGGCGACTTTCAAGGCGCGGGTGAAATCGGTGCCCTCGCCGTTGGTGCCCCGTTTGGGCGCTAGTTCGAGAACGAGGGTCGGCCGGCGGCCGGCGGGCTTCGCATGGCGCGTGAGGTCATCGACAACGCGCTGGACGGCGCTGATGACGTTGTCGTCGGCGTTGCCGGTGAGCGGGAGGCGGATGCGGACGAGTTGGGCTTCGCCGAGGTCGTCGGAGGATGGCTTGTCGTCGCTTTTTGCTGCTTTGGCTTCTGGTTTGGAATCTGCCGCAGCTTGGGGTGCTTCTTCGGCCGTGTTATCGACGGCAGGTTTCTTGTTTTGGTTGCTAGCGGCACGTGCCAGCGGGGCAACTGTGAAGGCGATCGGAAGGATCAACGAGAGCGCCGTGTATATCAGATGGAGCGGCGAGCGGTGATACGGCACGATTCGGGACATTTGCGACAACGATCCTTGGTCCGCTAGAACTCCCGCCAGCCGGCGTCCCCCTGGCCCCCGGTGCGAATTATAGAGGCATTTGGAGAGGGGGGCAAAAGCGTGTGATGAATGGCCGCGAAAAGGCACAAGAAGGCACGAAAAGGATTTGTTTAGTAGGTATTCGGCTTCGGGGTGCAAGCATTGGGGAAGATTTGGGACGTAGGTGGGTGTGTGAATAAAGGAGTCCTCTCGCTCCGCGAGACGGGGGAGTCGCGCGGGGAGAGACGACTACTTTGAGCCGGCATGCTTGATATAGCTGTTGCGACCGGCACTCCTTTGTGTTGGGAAAACGCGTCAACTCTCGTTGCGTGGTAGAGTTGGCTTGGCCGCTGCCCGGTTGCGCTTTTGCGCGATCGGTTTCTTGCGCAGCACGGAATTTTAAGCGCCGCGAGTTGAAGGATGTCATTGCCAACTGGTTCTGATACTACGATCTGGCCGCGCGTTGCAGCGGCGGAAGTGGTCCCGACGGCGCCCGTTTCGAGTGCCGACGGAGGTGTGAATGCTCAGGCGCCCGTGGAGCGCAAGCCAGGGTCGATCTTTGCGTTGCATCTGGTGAACGGCGAGCACTATTCCGGGGCCGAGCGGGTGCAGGACCTGCTGGCCCGGCAGTTGCCGCAGTTTGGTTGCGAGGTGGGGTTCGCATGCGTGAAGCCGGAGCGGTTTCCGGAGGCCCGCGAGACGAAAACGGCGCCGCTGGTCGAAATGCCGATGCGGTGGCGATTCGATCTGCGGATTGTTAAGCAGTTGGCAAAACTGTGCCGTGACGAAGGTTACGATTTGATTCACGCGCATACGCCGCGGACGGCGCTTGTGGGTCGGCTGGCAGCGCGCAAGGCGGGCGTGCCTTTTGTTTATCACGTTCATAGTCCGGCTGGTCGCGATTCGACGCGGCGCGTTTTCAATTGGATTAACGGTGCGGCGGAGTGGGCAGCGGTCCGCGGGGCGGATCGGCTCGTCACGGTGTCGCCGAGTCTGCGTGACTACATGATTGCGCGGCGGATACCGGCCGAGCGCATCGTTTGCGTGCCGAATGGCGTGCCGGCTTCCGGTTATCTTGTGGAGCGGCAAGTGCCGACGGCGACTTGGACGCTGGGGACCGTAGCGCTGTTTCGGCCGCGCAAGGGTATCGAAGTGCTGCTGGAGGCATTGGCGGCGCTGCGGTCGCGGAATTTGAACGTGCGGCTGCGGGCGGTCGGCGGGTTCGAGACGAACATCTACAAGGCGGAAGTGCTGGGGCTGGCGGAGCGACTCGATCTGGCGGAGGCGATCGATTGGATTGGCTTTACGCGAAATGTGAATCGCGAACTGGCGAAGATGAATCTGTTTGTGCTGCCGAGTTTGTTTGGCGAGGGGTTGCCGATGGTGGTGCTCGAGGCGATGGCCGCGGGACTGCCGGTGGTGGCTTCGCATGTGGAAGGCGTGCCGGCGGCGGTGGCACATCGCGAGACGGGGCTGCTCGTTGAGCCGGGGAGCGTAAGCCAGCTGGCGCGGTCGATCGAAGAAGTCATCGCGGGCGAACTGGATTATGCCGAGCTCGGCCGCCGGGCGCGGCAGCGTCATGCGGAGCAGTTTTCCGACGTGAAAATGGCGGAAGGCGTGGCGGATGTGTATCGCCAAGTGCTTGCGGCACGGGCGGCGAAGAAGGCGGCGGCGCGGACGTAACCGCAGAGAAAACTAGCGCGGTTGCTTTTGGACAGGCTGGTCAGACTCTGCGACCGGCGTTTCTTCCAGCACGTGTTTGTAGCCGAAGGGGATGCTGGGCTTCTGAAAGAACGCTTGCTGGATTCGATTTAGCAAAGCGTTTTGTTGCGCGGTCTTAAGATCGAACATGTAAACGTGCCGGTCCTGGTTCGGCATCGTGACGCGCATGGCCTGCGGCAGACTGAGTGTGCGGTCCAGGATCAAATCGACCTGGCTGAAGTTCGCCGCCTGTTCCTGAAACTTGGGCAGCGCGGTTAGAAAAATCTTGTTTTGGTCCTGAATCTGATTGTCGACTTTCATCCAGTAGCGCTGCTTTAGCTTGGCGGCATCGGCGCCGAATAGGAACGGCAGCGGTCCATCGACAATTGCCTGGCCTTGCAGTTGCGGCGGAATCGGGCGCTCGATCACTTGCTTTTGATCGTTGCGATACTCGTAGATCGATTTGCCGTCGCAGACCCAGTGTTCGCCGATGGCATCTTTTTGCACGACCCAATTCCCCTGCTTGGGCGCATTCGGTTGATTGGCCGGCGGTGGCGTTTCCTTGTAGGTCGAGATTTCGGTGATTTGGAAGCTGCCTTTGTCGGGCTTGCTATAGGTTAATTCGCCTTTGTCTTTGTTGAGGGGCGCGGACTGGCCGTTGATGACCGGGCCGAAGGCCATCACGTATTCCCAGCGTTCGAACGAGCAGGTGAACGTATTGATCTTCGAGCTGGACTTTTGCCACGTGTCGAGCACGGCATCAAGTTCGGTTTGTTGCAGCGCGTTTAACTGAAACGCGGCCGGCACTTGCGGGGCGGCGGGTGCTTGGGGCGGTGCATTGATGGCCGGAGGTGCGGCGGGTTGAGCAGGGCTGGTCGGCGATTGCTGGTCGGTGGTCGGCTGTGAAGTTTGCTGAGTGACGGGGTATGGCGAAGTTGCGGCTGGCTGGGTCGCCGCGCCCTGTTGGGC
>DATBAY010000071.1:0-4559 GCA_036271295.1 Lacipirellulaceae bacterium
CGTACCAGGTACGCGAGCACCAGCCGACCGAGTATTACGATGGCGGCGAGCGCGTCGGCACGGTGGGCGGCAATTCGTTCGACCAGCTGCCGCAGTTCAGTTTCATCGCCGGAATCAATCTGCCGGCGGGCGTGGATGCCACGCAGTATGACTTCTGTGAAAAAACGCCAGTGATGCTTGCCGGTAATGTGTACTACGACAAGAGCAACGACGGCATTTTTGATCGGCCGGGCGAAGTGGGCATCGCGAACGTCACGCTCAAACTGATCGACGCCGACGGGAACGACACCGGTAAGCGTGCGGTCACCGACGCAAACGGCGCTTACAAGTTCAACGGTCTCGCGGCGGGTAAGTACTCGATCATGGAAATCCAGCCGAGCGGCTGGCTCGACGGCCTCGACACGCCGGGCAACCTCGGCGGTGTGGCTGCCGTTTCGCCGCCGGGCGACATGATCAGTTCGATCATGATCAACTGGGGCGACAGCGGCACCGAGTACAACTTCGGTGAGCTGCTGCCAGGTTCGATCGCCGGCCGAGTTGTTGATTGCGCGACCGACACGGTGATTACGAACGTGCAAGTCGACTTGCTCGATGGCCAAGGGCACGTGCTCGCGACGACGCATACGGATCAAAACGGCGCGTACAGCTTCGATGGCTTGCGACCCGGTTCGTACAGTGTGCACGAGCATCAGCCGGCGGGATACTTCAATCACGACGCTTATCTCGGCAGTGGCGATGGCACGGTCGTCGATCCGGATGACTTCGTCGGCATCGACATCAGCTCGGACGAGCACGCCACCGACTACGTATTCTGCGACGTGCCGCCGGCGGAGCTGTCGGGTTATGTGTTCATTGATGGCGGTCCGTTCAGTGGCGATGATCCGCCGACGCCGGAGGAAATCGCCGCGGTTCGCGATGGCACGCGCACGACGGATGACACGCCGCTGGCAGGCGTCACGTTGCAGCTGCGCGATGGTACGACGGGCGCTCCGATCTTGGTTAAAGACACGCTGCCGGGCACGTACGCAGGTAATCCAAATGACCCCGTCACCGTGGTGACTGACGCCAACGGCTTTTACCACTTCGGTGGTCTTGCGGCCGGATCGTACGCGGTGACCGAAGTGCAACCCAATAGCGTGATCGACAGCATCGACACGCCGGGCACGACGGGCGGCTTTGCGGCGAACTTGATTCAGCCGCCGTTCGCAGCGGTTCCGTCGCCAGGCGACCAAATCATTGTCGACCAGTTCCAGGCGTCTTACGGAACGGACGCTTTGGTTGAAATCCCGCTCGATTACGGTCAACACTCGGGCGAGAACAACTTCAGCGAAGTGCTGTGGCAACCGCCGCCGCCGAAAACTCCGCCGCACTATATTCCGCCGCAAACTCCGCCGCCTCCGACGTCGCAGGTATTCGGGCCGATTCCGATTCCGTTCATGCCCGCGCTGTATGCGTTTCCGGGGCCGACGCCGCCGCCGTCGCTCGAAGGTTTCTCAGGCTCGTACCTCGACTACACATGGCATTTGAGCGTGGTAAACGCCGGTTGGCCGCGGAGTGTGACGCCGGACGAAGTTCGATACCAGTTGACGTCGGCCGAGTTCGATGTGGCGAGTTGGAAGAACTTGCCAATGGACCAAGCGCGATGGCAGCTGGGCGTGGTGAACGGGGACAAGGTCACCATTCTGCGCGAAGCAATGTTCGGTACGTCGAATTCGGTTCCGGTGACGGGCGACTTCAACGGCGATGGCATCACGGACATCGCCGTGTACATTGATGGCCAATGGTTCATCGATCTCAACGGCGATGGCAAGTGGGATGCCGGCGACATGTGGGCTCAACTCGGTACGGAGAACGACCTGCCGGTCACGGGCGACTGGGACGCGGACGGCAAGACGGACATCGGCATCTACGGGCCGGCGTGGTCTCGCGATCCGTGGGCGATAAAGCGTGAGCCAGGCTTGCCGGATGCGGACAACTTCCCGACTCGGCCCGACCACATGATGAAGAACATGCCGCCGACGCCGGAGGATGCCACGAGCGGCGCACGCGTGCTGCGACGGACCGCGAAGGGACCGAAGCGGTCAGATCTCATCGACCACGTATTTCACTACGGCGAAACTTCCGATACGCCGATCACCGGCGACTGGAACGGCGACGGCGTGCGGCAGATCGGTGTGTTCCACGATGGGCGCTGGATCCTCGACACGAACGGCGACGGCCGGTTCGACGAGCATGATGAGCAGTTCACGTTCGGCCAGGCGGGCGACATTCCGGTCGTCGGCGATTGGACGGGCGATGGCGTCACGAAGGTTGGCGTTTACCGCGCCGGGAAGTGGATTCTCGACACGAACAACAACCACCACATCGACGCGCAGGACAGGGTGTTCGAGCTCGGCGGCGCTGGCGACAAGCCGGTGGTCGGCGACTGGAACGACGACGGCATCGACGATCCGGGTGTGTTCACGCCGGGCACGGCGAAGCTGCAGCCGACGCCGCAACCGACGGTTGCGCCGCGCAAGGCAGCGTAGATCGTTATTCGCGAAAGTGCTCCGCTAGGGTGCCTGGGGCAACGCCCCAGAGTGCTGCGAAGAGCTGGGGCGTTGCCCCAGGCACCCTGCAGCCCCAGCACCTGGGGCGAGAGCGCGAAAGACGCTTTGGCGCCGATTATTGTGCGATGCGCTGAACTCGATTTTTTAGTACAAAAATCGGGGTTTGGGCGGATTGCCAAAACGTGCAAAGCGTTACGAGCCAATGGTTTGCTTTCTCAAGCACCGCACTTGCTCCCTTGAATATTGGGATAACTTGCGCGCTTCCAGGCATCCCAAAAGGATGCGAGGCATTCGCCGGTGGTGAGGAGCGCGAGCGACGATACCACCGGAATACGAACGGGATGGAAAGCGGCGACCCCGAAGGAGTCGTAGCCGGTCGCCGCTGCGAACCCTCCGGATTCGACATTTTACCGCGGTCTTCATTACCGGCGGTATCACTGCCGCTCCACCGTCGGCTAATGGCCGGAACCGCTACCGGGATAACTCCAATAGCAATCTCTTCTGCACACGTGGCGCTGGCGCAAACATATTCCCCGCAGCGGGGGAGGGAGCCAGAAGACTCTAACTTGAGGTTGCGCGCAGCGAAAGCGCCGTCGTGTTGTGTCGCGAGCGACGTTTGCCGGGTGCTAAGTTGTCAAAGAGCGGTTGCGGGCGCGCGCGGGGCGGGGCAGCGTAGCATAGGTCGTGGCTCAAAATCCACAAAAATCTTTGCGTGTTGTGAGATTTTTTTAGCGCGAGATTGCAGCCGGGTATTTGCAAATTAATTTTAGCCGTTTATCGGTCCGCGCTCTCTAAGCCGCTCACGTATTCGGTCCGCGCGCATACGTCGTCATAAGCGCGGCTTTTGAATAATTGCAGGTCATCGTCGTGCGTGACCTGTTGCTGATAAAGCTGCTCGACTAGCGTCGCGAACTCTCGCTGCATTCGGCGGAGGGTTGCGTTCAGGTATTTCCGCTGCTCGCGTGTTATACTGTTCACCGGTACAGTATAACGAGTGCTTTGCGCAAAAACTCTGTAGGAGCGGTCTCCGACCGCGATGACGGTTTCCCGAAGTTACCAAACTGTAAAGTTGCGCTAGATCGGCGTCGGAGACGCCTCCTACAGAATGAGTTTGTGTGCAAAGCCATATAGCGAGAACGGCTATAAAGAATACGTACGTTCTATGCGGATGACAAAATTTCGGTCGCCAATTCACTTTTCATGCGTAGATTACAAAGCTGTGGTTGAACTAAAAACAGTGTGAACGCGATGAGCTCACATTCGCACTTGGCGAGTTAGGCTGCTGCGAAGATTCCGTAAAATATGTCTGGCAGCGGGAAGCGAAAGTGTTAAGGTCACGTAATCGGAGAGACGGATGAAGAAACTCTTCTTAGTTTGCACCATCGCATTTGTTGTATGCGCCCTGCCCGCGGCGGCAGAGGAGAAACCAAAATCCGATGTGCAGGAGATTCCGTTGAAAGATGTTTGGGCATATCGAATGCCCGGCACTCGGAATATGAAGAACCTTGAACCGAACGCATACGGGCAAAACGTGTGTCAGCTTGCGATGGATGAGCAAGATAAGCGTGAGAAGGAATCGCTCAACTTTCAGATTATAAGGTGCCTTTCATCAGAAAACGTGAACAGACCGAAGCCTGCGCGACCGGGGTTTGTGGTGTTGGGAACTGATGCGGACGCTTTGCGCGAAGCTCACGGCGTACTAGTCGATGATCACAAAGCTGAACATTCGTTTCCGGCGGGCAGCAAGCTGTCGTTAGTTTTTTTCGCAAAAGCATTCAACTACGGCGTTGGTCTGGATCAACTACAGCGGCAAGGCAACAAAATTACGATTAAGTATTTTTTCGCGCCAAATATAACTGATCCAGCGCCGCAGTTTGCTCTCATCCCCTTGAGCGATTTGCCGCTTGGCGAAATTGAAGTCGAGAAGGTGCGGGTACCTTGTCCGCCGAAGTTCAACGATCCCGCGTACCCCGCCGTGGAACCAAAGTGGGATGAGCTTGTTGTGTGTCG
>DATBAY010000072.1:0-4217 GCA_036271295.1 Lacipirellulaceae bacterium
GAAATTGCCGCGCTACTTAGCGCAGCGGAAATGGCGGAGACCTGCGGAGAGCCCGGATTGGCCGTATATCTGCGCGAGACGGCAGATAGTTGGAACGCCGAGATCGAATCGTTGCTGTACGTGACCGATACACCGCTCGCGCGCGAAGTGGGCGTTGACGGGTATTACGTGCGTTACGCGGCGCCAAATCAGCGCAGCGCCGAGAAACCAGCCGCCGGGACCGCGACGCTTCAAAACCATCGTTCGGGCAATGGGCATATTTCGCTCGCCGAGTTGGTCAGCCCCGATGCGCTAGCACTCGTGCGATTCGGATTACGCAAACCGGACGACACCCGGATTTTGAACACCATTAGGGTAATCGATCACGTACTCAAAGTGGAAACGCCACACGGTCCTGCTTGGCATCGTTACAACGATGACGGCTATGGCGAGCACGCCGATGGCAGCCCGTTTGATGGTGCCGGTATCGGCCGCGCTTGGCCGCTGCTCACGGGCGAGCGCGGCCACTACGAATTAGCCGTTGGCCGGCGGGACAACGCGGAAAAGATGGTCGTCGCGATGGAGGGATTCGCCAACGACAGCGGTCTCATCTCCGAACAAGTTTGGGATTCGCTCGATATTCCGGAGCATCAACTGTATTTTGGTCGGCCGTCGGGTTCGGCCATGCCACTCGTCTGGGCGCATGCCGAATATTTAAAGCTACGCCGTTCGTTGGAGGACGGCAAAGTGTTTGACATGCCAACTCACACGGTTGAGCGATATCTTAGGCAGCGAAACACTTGCAAGCGGACCTATTGGCGGTTCGCGCAGCCCTGCCGTATGCTTCCCGATGGACTCACATTGCGAATCGAAGTCTTTGCCAAGGCGATTATACATTGGAGCACCGACAACTGGGCCACCTCGCATGAGACGGGCACGACCGATAGTGCTCTAGGACTTCATTATGCTGACCTGAGTTGCAACGAATCGTATTCACTTGGCAGTCTGCAATTCACATTTTACTGGCCCGACTCCGAGCGTTGGGAAGGCAAGAACTACGAAGTCGATATGCAAGAAGCCCCCGTGGACTACACAGATGGCCAGACGCGGCAGAATAATTTCGACTTTAATCCGGCGACGACTCAAAGCCTCCCGCGACGTTGCGCTCCCTCCCCATCGCCTTTAGGTTGAGCTGCGCAGATGACCACTCTGTTCATCTTTGCGTTAACGCTGCTTGTTGCTGTTCTTGTCTCCGACCTAGCCGATCGAACTGTTCTTTCAACCGCTGTGCTATTTCTGCTGGCTGGTTTTATCGCTGGTCGAGGTGTCGTTGGTGTTATTTCTTTGAATTCGGACAATCCGGTTGTCGGTGCGCTCGCCGAGTTGGCTTTATTCAGCATCTTGTATACAGACGGAATGCGGTTAGGCGTCAAAGACCTCAAATCGGCGTGGCGCCTTCCCGGGCGCGCACTCTTGTTCGGTCTGCCTTTGACGCTTGTCGGAACTGCACTCCTCGGACATTGGGTGGCCGGCCTACCTTGGGCGGAGTCATTTCTTTTGGGTGCTGTTCTTAGCCCGACCGATCCGGTATTTGCCGCCGCAATCGTGGGACGAGAAGAAGTTCCTGCGCGACTTCGACAGTTATTGAATGTCGAAAGCGGTATGAACGATGGTCTGGCGCTGCCCATCGTGATCGCAATGCTCGCAGTCGTCGGCAAAGAGCCCGTTAATTTGGCGCACGTGCTCAGCGAGATCGTACTCGGCGTCGCAATCGGCATTGTTGTGCCGTGGATCGCTATTCGCCTGGAGCGAAGCCGCTTCTTTTCGGCACACGTGGCCTACCAACCGCTGAATGCGTTTGCGATCGGTCTGCTGGTCTACACGATTTCAAGCATGGCTCACGCGAATTCATTTCTGGCCGCTTTTGCGGCCGGAATAACAGTGGCGACCGTTGGTCCCGAAGCGCGCGATGCCTTCCACCGATTCGGAGAGCTTGTCTCGGAGCTTCTGAAACTTGCCGCCTTATTAGTTTTCGGCGCTTTAATCTCGCCGCAGTTTCTTGCTCAGATTCCTGCATCGGGCTATCTCTTCGCAATCCTCGTGCTTGTTGCCGTGCGACCGATCGCCTTACTCCTCTCGCTTGTGGGTAGCCCGCTGGGTTGGCCCGAGCGCGGCGTCGCGGCGTGGTTCGGGCCAAAGGGCTTTGCGTCCGTAGTGTTCGGACTCTTAATCCTTAAAGCAGCGAAGTCCAATGCGGCAGATTGGATCTGGGCTGACAAACTATTCCACTTAATTGCGCTTTGTATTACGGCCTCAATCCTCGCTCACTCTTCGACCGACGTCGTCGTGGCTCGTTGGCTCGAACGGCGGCGTGATTCAGTCCCACCGCGTGTCGAACAGCCCGAGATTGTTGCGGACTGATTACGGAGTTGAACTGGAACGCACAGGCAGATGGAATCTATCGAAAATAGTTGAGTTGACGACGCGGCGGAATTGGTGGCGGCGCGATCCGTCTCACAAATCAGGCCAAACATTTGTTGGCACACGATCCGCACATCTCGAAACATGTATCAGCGCGACCCGTTCGTAACATCGCGACTATTTTGCGTATGAAATAAAAAGGAAAGTGACGAGAGCAGGCTGCACACCCTTCATTTAATGGCATGAAGCTTGCTATTCAGCCTGCAACATATTTTACGAAACTCGTCCATTTGTGCCTCGTTTCTAAATTCAGCGATCTGTCTGATTCTCGCCATATTTGAACTGTAAAGGGATGTAGCATGTACCACCACGTCAAAAAGCTTATGTACTCAGTCAACGTTGGTGAACCAAGCCCCGCGTTCGGCAAAATGTTGTTGGAGCAATTCGGCGGCGCCAACGGCGAGCTCGCGGCCGCGCTGCAGTATTCTATTCAAGGCATCAACTGCGAGGATCCAAAGCGAAAAGATCTGTTAATGGATATCGGAACGGAAGAGCTAAGCCATTTGGAGATCATTGGCAGCCTGGCGCGCATGCACCTTAAACCGCTCAAACATGCCGCCCAGCAAGAGGCGGAAGCCGATCCACTTATTGCCGTGATTGGCGGCGGCGGCGTATCGCTCAACAACTCAGCCGGTAATCCGTGGACCGCTGACTATTTGAAAATTACTGGCCAGTTAGAAGTCGATCTGCGGAACAATATAGCTGCCGAAGCTCGCGCAAAAATCACTTACGAGCGGCTGCTCAAATACACCGACGATCCAGGAACCATCGACGCGCTCAAGTTTCTCATGACTCGCGAAATCACGCACATGAAAGCATTTGGCATTGCTTTGGAAACTATGGATAAGGGTCCGCTAGAGATCGGCGAAATGCCTGTCCAGCAAGAATGGGTCAACAAATATTTCAATGACTCTACGGGCGAAGGCGAAATGGGCAGCGACTTAACCGGTCCATGGAATCAAGGCAACGGCTGGGAATTAGTCGATAGCCCGGCGTTCGCAGACTATAAGATGCCAAAGTAATTCCTGTTGCAGTAAATCGCTTTTCGCCCGATCAGCGATTCCGTGTAGTGAAAACGCGGCAGCCCGGCGGTAATCTATCAACCAGATTGATCTATTTGGTTGCAGACGCGCTCATCAAGGCATCGTTGAATCCTGCGGCAAAGTTCTTTTAAAGTGAGGAGACGTGATATGAAAATGCTTCAATATGGTGCTGGCATCGCGATAGTGCTTGGGATGATTGGTTGCTCAGAAAAAATGGACGAAGCCGAACAAATACGGACACCACGCACACCGTAAATCGTCCGGTTACTGACAACAACGCCAGCACGCCGGCCACTCCGTCGACGACCACTACCGCACCGACCTCGCCCCCGTCGACCTATGCACCCGGCCAATCCCTGCCGGGAGAACCTGGCCCAAGCACGAACGCTACGCCGGGTAGCAATCCCGGCGCGCCGGTCCCCTCGACGACGAATCCGTCAAGCCGATAAGCTGTCGGGAAGCAACGGCGCCATTAACAAGTATCCTCACTAAAAGCAATCCGCAGCAGCCGTTGGATCTCGGGCAGCATCGAGCCGAAATTCGCTTACCAAGTTTCTTCAGAGCTTGAGCAGGAATGATTGATAATCATGGTCGACCTCGATTCAATTGAGACCGCCCGGCGGGCGGTCGTGGTTAAACCAACTCCAACAAATGGCCGACAAACATTTCGGAACCTCCTGCGAAAAATGAGGTCCCGAGATCGAGAAAAGTTTG
>DATBAY010000073.1:0-6073 GCA_036271295.1 Lacipirellulaceae bacterium
AGCGAGTGGATGAATTCCAGCTAATCCGGCCGTTAGACAGTTGTTCGCGTACGCTCGAGCCAATTCGGGCGATGGCCCAATACGCTCGGCCAGATTGAGGGTCGACAGGAGCGAGTGAACTAATCGAGAGCGATTGTTCGAAAGATAGTAGATTTCCGCAAGTCGCTCGTAGCAGCGTGCCGCTTCAAGCGAAAAGACTGCGTTCGAAGCCGCCTTTCCGGAGCGAGAACTCCCACGCGGCGTAATGCGGCTGCGCAATTGCCTCAGTGCGTGGCCGAACAGGCTGGCCGCAAGCCTCGGCGACGAAGCGGGCGGCGCTTGGTGAAGGAGCTGGAGGGCGATCTCAAGCGCCGTTTTACTTTCGATCAATTTGCCGAGGCCAAGCAGAGACTCGGCTAATTTCCGTTGCCACCCAGCTTGGCGGAGATCCGCGACGTGATTAGCAGCTTTCGCATCTGCAGCGATGGCTTCGCGAAAGAAGTTAGCTGCTTCGGCGTAGGCCCCGCTTCGGAGTGCCACATCGCCCGATTCTCCAAAAAAGTATGCCGCGCGAGCATCGTTGCCAGCTCGCAGCCAGTGGTGGGCCAAAAGAGGTTGATTCGACGGAATTTCATGTTGGCCACTCGACTCGTACCATTCGGCGATCGATTGGTGGAGTTGCTGCCGCTGGTGAAATAGTAGGAGACTATAGGCCACTTCCTGGGCCATAGCATGTTGGAACTGGTAGGCCGCGGGTGGTCCGGGAATGTCGACATCCAGCAATCCAGCTTGGAGCCCAGCGCCGAGGAAATCTCGCAGTTGAACGCGGTCGGTCACGACGGGATAGTTATCATGGAGCGCGTCATACGAGAACCTGCGGCCAATGACGCTTGCCACTTTGAGCGCCAACTGAGGCGACGGTGGTAAGTGATCGATCCGACTAGTAATCAGGCCGTGCAGAGTATCTGGGAATTCGAGTGCATGATTATCCCAATCACCAATTCGCTTTGCCGCTGCGCCGTCGGCCTCACTGGTTTTGAACCTTTCACAAACTATCCGGATGAGATGCTCGGCAAACAATGGATTGCCGTCCGACTTGCGATGGATGGCGGTCGTCAGTGAGTTTGGAATGTCCCGCAATTCCAACGCGTTTTGTAAGAGCTGTTCGATATCGTTGCGGCTCAATGGCTCTAGGGCCAAAACGGTAGTTATTGGCAGCTCACTGATAGCACGATAGTTTTCTTCATCGTTTCCAAGCGACGTACGTGTGGTGAGTATCGTGAACAATGGTTGCACGTTGCGGACAACCTCTGCCAACAGTTTCCAGGAGGCAGAATCTAACCAGTGAGCATCCTCGAACACAAGCACCAGCGGCTCACTCTGCACCGCGCGCTGAATTAGTAGCTGTGCGATCTCTCGCGTGCGCTCTCCGCGTGCTTTGCCTGTGATGTATTGAGTTTCAGTGTTTTCCGGCAAATCGATCGACAACGCATTTCCCAGTAGCGGAGCTATCGGCACCAGATCGGGATGTCGCTCGGACAATTGATCAAGTACCGCAGTGCGGCGCTCTGCGGACGTTCGCGGAAGTGAGTCAATGCCCAGAAGTTGGTAAATGATTGGTGCCCAGGCATGATAAAGCGTCGACGATTCGATCGCATCGCCGCTGCCGACGTAACAGACCGCGTTCGTTTTACGAGCGTGGTCCAAAAAGTCGGATACCAAACCGGACTTTCCAATTCCCGGAGGTCCTTCCACGGAGACAACAGTCGAATGACCTAAAGTGGTCGGTTTTGAGTCATCAATGGTTTGTAGGAAGGCGGCAAGGCGGTCCCGAAGCAAAGCCTTCTCATGTTGCCTGCCAACCATTAGATGATGTTTGAGGGATGACGATCTTTGCAGTGCCAAAGGGCGAAATACAGCAACGGGCTTTGCCTTGCCCTTCACGTTAATATCGGCCAAACGTTGAAACTCGATGCGAGCCTGCGACATTTGACGAGTCGTTTCATCGCAGTGAATGTCGCCAAGCGACGTTTGCATCAGGCGCGCGGCGAGGTTCACAACGTCGCCCATCAACGTGTATTCATGGCGAATACTGCTGCCAACGGAACCGCAGAAGACGCGTCCTGTGGCGATGCCGATCGAGCTGCGCATGCCAAGCTCGAGGAGACGCTGCCGGATTGCCATCGCAGCGCTGACAGCGCGACGTGGATCGTCTTCATGCGCGAGAGGCGGCAAGCCAAGCGCGGCGAGTAAAGAAATACCTTTGTCATCCAAATTAAGTTTGTTGATGCTGCCTTCAAACCGGTAAAGCTCTTGTTGCAAATAGCGAATGGAGTCTTGTGCTCGGTCGAGAGTCGTCGCGTAGTTCAAGTCGGGCAGATTCACGAACAGCACCGACACGACACGGAGTTCTCCAATCCAATTCTTTTGTCCGGCAGTAAGGCGCGCGGTAATGGTCCCAGGCACGTATGCGCGTATGAGTTCCTCCGGAGCACATGGCGAACTCCGATTTGAAACGGTTGCAGTCGCGTGTTCGACCAGTTGTGGTCCGGCCTCGAGAAGCGCGGACCCCATTTGCAACTGGGTGCCCTGAAAGCGATCTTGCAAAGACGACCAAGCGGATAACGACACCACCACTTGCCCGGCTTTTGCTTGGTCGAGCGCAGCAAACGATTGGACAAATGCGACACCGGTGATCAGCACTTCCCAGCGTTCGAACTGACCGCCTAAGTGCATGCAGGTAAAATCGCCGGCTCCGATGCCGATTTTGAGGGCGAGTTCAGTGCCTGCCGCCGTCCGGTATCCGCGTAGTTCTTGCTGAAGTGCCAACCCGCATTGGGCTGCACGGCACGTGGCCACGCGTATATTGTTACAGTCATCGGCAGTCCATACTGCCAGGATGGCGTCACCCGCGAAGCGGACTATATCGCCACCTTGCGCCGTAATCGTTTCGATTACCCGACCAAAGTACGTATTCAGAAGGTCCGTGAGTTGCTCTGCGCCGATTGCGCCATGTTCCGCAAGTTGCTCCGTAATGGCAGTAAATCCCGACACGTCGGCGATTAGAACGGCGCCGCTACGTTGGTCAGCCACAGGTCCGCGGTCTGTAACAGATTCGGCCGCCAGGCGCTCCAGAACGATCTTCGGCAGGTAGCTAGCCAGTGTCGCGTAGTTCTCGCCTTGGCACATGGGACGCATTATCCCAGAATGGCTCCCGCGGTCCAACGTCGGGACAACACAATTGTTGCGGGCCATAAAATCCTTGACTTCACTTTCTGTCAATCGAAAATGGGGCTTGCGTGTTCCTAGATTAGGACCAAAAGAAATCCAACATGCGCCGCATATTCTATATCTTGTCGCTGCTGACGGATGACGACGTCGACTGGCTAGTAAGCGTCGGTGAAAGGCTAAAGATCGCTGTCGGCGAAACGATCGTTACTGAAGGCGAGGCGGTCCGCGCCATCTATATTGTGCTCGCGGGTCGCTTTTCAGTTACCGTCGGGGAGCGACAAGCGAAGCTGGCAGACTTATCGGCCGGCGAAGTGGTCGGTGAGATTTCGTTAATCGACTCTCGGCCGCCGACGGCGACCGTCACTGCGACAACGCCGAGCGTGGTGCTGCGGATGAGCAATCGAGTGGTCGACGCACGGTTAAAATCGGATCACGCTTTTGCTGCCCGGCTCTATAAAGCAATCGCAGTGTTTTTGGCGCAGCGGCTCCGCCAAACGGTGACCACCCTTGGATATTCAGCTTCGCAGAGCCTCGACGAAGACACCGAAGCGGCGGATGAAATCGATCCCGAATTGCTGGACTCATTGTCACTCGCCGGAGCGAGATTCAACGTGATCCTTGATCGATTGCAAAACTCGTAACGGTCGGCGCGAAAGCACATTCGATGGCAAGCCAGATTTTTCGACAAGAATCGCTTCAGCGGCTCCAATCTCCAGAGGAACTCGACCAGTTGCTGGTCGTAGTCAATCGGAAGGCCTGGTTTGTGCTGTTAACCTTGTCAGCCATTTGTGCCGCAGCCGTTGTATGGTCGATCGTGGGTCGTATTCCAGTTCGTGTCGATGGATTGGGCGTGCTCGTAAATCCTGGAAATGTAAAATCTTTGCAAGCGCCGGCTAGTGGCCAAATTACGTCGGTGGA
Organism: Lacipirellulaceae bacterium; assembly: GCA_036271295.1. Classification (GTDB taxonomy): domain Bacteria; phylum Planctomycetota; class Planctomycetia; order Pirellulales; family Lacipirellulaceae; genus JABDGM01. The sequence continues at coordinate 4,129 of DATBAY010000073.1, forward strand.
AGTTCGCGTGGGGCAGCACGTCAAGAAGGGAGCGATTTTCGCGCGATTGGATCAACCAGAGTTGCGCAAAGAGTTGGAGCAACTGCGGGCAAAGCGCGAAGATACAGCGACCTTTCAGAAGACCTCTGTGGAATTGGATGAACGGCGAAGAAAACTGGAAACGGCCGCATTCGAAAAGCAGCGCGGGTTCATCTTGGAACAAATCGCCAAAATTGGCGACCTATCCGAGCAGTTGGGGAATAGAAGCAAAAGTTACGTCGAAGAACAACGTCGGAATATTGAGAAAACGAGAACCCTGACGAAGGACCTGAGTGAGTCTTTAGATAAGCGTTTAGATACCCTGCGACAGTTGAAACTGGAAGGATTAAGCTCGCAAGATCTGGTCCTTACTGCCCAATCGAGCGTTGCGGATAGCCAGATTCGAATGGCGAATTTGGATGTCCAAGAGCACGAAATGCAACTTCAAGATGTTCAACGTCGGCAAACTCAACTGGATCACCAAAGCCGGCGATCTGATTTGGCGTTGCAGCTGATGCAGCTCGATATATCTGCCCAACGACTCGTACAAGAGCTAACTCAAAACCAAAAGCAGCGTGAGAATGAATTGAACGAGTTGAACAATTCGATTTCGCGGTCGGAGCTGCGATTGGAGCGAGAAAGCGAAATTCTCGCCGATTGCCAAGGCACGATTCTGGAGGTCGCGGTACAGCCCGGCCAGGTGCTCGGGCTGGGCTTGCGAGTCGGCACGATCGAGATGGACGATCCGAATGGCAAATTGACTAATCTTGCGTTCTTCAACATGCGAGACGGCAAGCGGATCTTTGTGGGCGATCATGCCCATGTTACGCCATCCACTGTGCAACGCGAGCGCGAGGGAAGCATTGTTGGGACCGTTCGACGAGTTTCACCTTTTCCCATCACCGAAGAAGGCGTCGTTAATACGGTCGGCAATGAGGAAATTGCGAAGGCTCTGTTGCAGCAAGGGGGTGCGATCGAGGTCGAGATCGAATTAGAACGTGATCCGAATTCGTACAGTGGTTTCCGTTGGACGTCGAAGGATCCTGAAAAGAAGTTTTCGGCCGGCACGACCGCGACAGTGCGGATCACGATTGAACAGCGGGCTCCTATAACTTATCTGCTGCCCATTCTGCGAACGTGGTTTATGGGTGAACAAGACGCTCACACGCCGACAATGTAGTTAACCGAGCGACGACGCTTCCGTTTTTCCGAGACGACCGTGTTACAACTAAGTGGCCTAGTCCGCACGCCTACGATCCTGCAGATGGAAGCCGCCGAATGTGGGGCAGCCGCGCTCGGGATCATCTTGGGCTATTTTGGCCGTGTGGTGCCATTGGCAGAACTACGGCAGAAGTGCGGTGTTTCGCGCGACGGCAGCAAAGCGTCGAACATGGTAAAAGCCGCGCGTCTGTACGGGTTGCAGGCCAAGGGATTCAGTAAGCAACTCGATGCGGCGAAAGAACTAGCATGCCCGTTCATTGTGTTCTGGCAGTTCAATCATTTTGTGGTCGTTGAAGGCTTCAGCGGCGACCACGTCTATTTGAACGACCCGGCGTTGGGACACCGTCGCGTGACCGCTTCAGAATTCGATGAAGGTTTCACCGGTGTCGTACTGATCATGGAGCCTGGTCCCGAGTTTGTTCGCGGCGGCCGGCAGCCCAGCGCTGTTGCAGGATTATGGCGACGGCTACGAGGTAACATCCAAGCCCTGGCATTAATTGCCGCGGCGGGTCTGCTGTCGGTCTTGCCTGGCCTTGCCATTCCGACCATGGCGGCTGTGTACATCGACTCTGTAGTAATCGAAGGCCGCTACGATTGGTTCCGGCCATTGATCATCGCGATGATCGCGACGCTCCTACTTAAACTTGTGCTGCTGGCAGTGCAACAGACATACATGCGCAGCTTAAGACTGGGCCTCATCGCGCGA
>DATBAY010000074.1:0-3804 GCA_036271295.1 Lacipirellulaceae bacterium
AGGCTGAGTGTATGCTCGGCTCGATCGTGTGCTGCAAAAACGGTGCGAGAACAAAGAGTCCCCACATGCCGTAGGCGATCGAGGGAATCGCCGCGAGAAATTCGACCAAGAAAGAAACCGGCCCCGCCAACTGCCGCGAGCTGAGCCGCACCAAAAACAACGCCGTGCCAAAACTCAGCGGCACCGCAAACACCAGCGCCAACAGCGAGCTCATCGCCGTGCCATATATGGCCGGCAGCGCACCGAACACCGGCGGCAACGTCTTCATCACGACTTCGCCATCTTCGAGGAGCACCTTGCCAGCCGCATCGTGCGCCGGAACGGTCAACTCATTGGGCCGCCATTGACTGGTATACAAAAAGCTGACGCCAAACTCGCGAATGCTAGGCCAGGCCGCGTAAGCCAGCACCGACAATAGCACAACGAGCATCACCATAATGCTTAGCGCGCCCATTCGAGCCAACGTCGCCAACACGAAATCGCCGTTCACCGCTTTCCGTCGGCTCGTCAGCGGGCGCGCGGGCGTTGTCGCCGGCAACTCCGACCCTGTCACGCCAATCGAACTACTCGCTTGAGACATCAGGCCATCGCCTATATCGAATCTCTACTTACCGCCAATTCTCAACGGCTCACCCCGAAATGTGAGTCCCTGAAACGCCTTCTCTACCTTCGCCTGCACCTCGGGTGCCAACGGCGCGTAGCCCAAATCAGTCGCATACCGCTGCCCTTCGTGCGTGGTCCACCACAAAAAATCAGCCAAATCCTGCGCCGCATTCTTGTCCGGCAAGTTCTTGAGATCTTTGTACACAATTAGATAAGTGAACGACGCAATCGGATACGCCTCGTCCCCCGCTTGGTTCCAAATATCGCAGGCCAAAAGCGACTCGCCCTTTTTGAACTCGGCGGCGGCCCCGGCCTTCGACACCGTGTCCGGCGACGCCTTCACAAATTTGCCGGCCTTGTTCTTTAGCGCGCCGCTCAGCAAATGGTTGTTGTCCGCATAGCTCTGCTCGACGTACCCAATCCCCCCTTCGGTCTGCTGAACGACGGCCGTCACGCCCTCGTTGCCCTTCCCGCCCTGGCCGAACGGCCACTGCACCTGTTTTCCCGCGCCGATCGTCGTAATGAACTCTTCCGCCTGCGTCCCGAGATAGTTCGTAAAGACGAACGTCGTCCCGGAAGCATCGGTGCGCCACACTGGCGTAATCGCAGCGCTCGGCAGATCGACTCCTGGGTTCAACGCAGCGATCGCCGGATCGTTCCAGTGACTTACTTTGCCTAAGTAGATGTCCGCCAGCAACTCGCCGCTAATCTTCAATCCGTCCTTTAAACCGGGAACGTTATAAATCGCCACCACGCCGCCCGCACATGACGGAACCTCGACGATATTCGCATCCCCACCCGCCGTAGCCAACTCCCTCTTCGTCATTGGCGCATCGGAGCCGCAGAAGTTGACCGTCCTGTCCGTGATTGCCCTGATCCCACCGCCGGAGCCAATCGATTGATAGTCGATCAATACGTTGGGGTGCAGCTGCTGATAGATGACCACCAGTCGCTTATAAAAGGGCGCCGGAAACGTGGCCCCCGCGCCCTGCAGGCGCGTCGCGGCACGCGCCGCACTGCATGAGCTCGCCGCAGCGACGACGACCGCACTCGCGGCGACCACCCATCGCATTCGTCTGTCCATATTCCTCAGCCTCTCCTCTCGCAACGTCCTGTCCAAAACGTGCGAGTAAGCCTAAGCGTTGAATATGAAGACTGTGTTAAGAACAAGCGAATTCGCCGATTCGCCGAGATTTCCAGCCCCGCCGATTTAGCAGAATGGCGCAAAAACCAGTAACGAAGCCCAAGCCTAGCTAACCGACGACTTCCGCCCATTCCGCCACGCCCGGCTGGCAGCGCCGAAGCTAATGGTCGGCGCCGCGCGGCGGTGCTCATCTGCCGTTCGCCGAAACGCGTCGAGCACATCACTTCGAGTCAGAATTCCCACCAGTTGCGGCGGGTTCGAATGCGACATCACCGGCAACCGGCCAATATCGTGGTTCGCCATGTGCTCGGCCGCTTGCCGCACGCTCGTGTCTTCATATACGAACTTAGGCGGCCGCTGAATCATGTCGCGCAGCAATGTCGCAGGCGACGACGCCTGGGCAATGTCCGTGTGCGTCAGCACACCGACCAGCACGCGGTTCGCGTCGAGCACCGGAAAACCCTGATGACGGCTGTCCGCCGATCCTTCCGCAAACCAGGCGCGCACCTTTTCAACGCACTCGCCCGCTTGGAGCGCAATGACATTGCGGCTAGCAAATTCTCGGGTCAACACCTGGTCCAGCACATCGGCCAAGTATTCGCTCGGCGGTCGCAATCCACGACGCGCGATCTTCTCCGTCATGATCGTGTTACGCATCAGCAGGCAGCTCACCAGGTGCGACGTCGTACAGCCTGCCAACAACGGCAGCAATCCAAATGGCTCGAGCGTGGTTTCAAAAGCGAATACTGCAGACGCCAGAAAAGCTCGTGACGCCCCACCGAACATCGCCGCCATACCGACGAGCGCCGCTACTTGAACTTCGACCCCCAGCCCGGGCCAAACTGCATTGATCGCACCGCCGCTCGCCAACCCCAGTGCAGCGCCGATCGTACACAACGGCGCGAGCGTACCGCCCGAAGTGCCACTCGAAAGCGAAATCGACCACGACACGAGCTTCAGCAATCCCAGCATGAGTGCCGCCGACGCAATAAAGTTGGCCGACAAACAGTCAGAAATATTCTTGTAACCTACGCCCAACGTCCGCGGTTCGAAGTAGCCGACGATCCCGACCGCGACCGCGCCGATGGCGGGCCACCACATCCAATGCACCGGCAGCGATTCTTCAAACCCGTCTTCGATCCAATAAATGAGCCGCGTTGCGAGGACGGCCAGAACACCCATGACACAGCCAAGAACGGCATAGAACGCGAGCGCCGACAGCGTCGGAGCGGCGACATGAGGCATCACGAACACTGCCCCCGGCCCCTCGATTAGAATATGCACCCCGGCGGCAGTCGCACTCGCCAGCGCCACGGGGATCACGGACCGCGCGCGATACTCGAACAGCAGCAGCTCAATGGCCAATAACACCGACGATACCGGGCTGTTAAACGTGGCCGCCATGCCTGCCGCGGCGCCGGCCGCGAGCAGCGTTTTCCGTTCTTGTGCCGTCGTACTTAGGATTTGCCCCAGCATCGAGCCGAGCGCGCCGCCCGTCGCAATAATCGGGCCTTCTGCACCAAACGGTCCACCGGTGCCAATTGCCACTGCCGCCGATAGCGGCTTAAGCAGCGTTAACCGCGCTGGAATTCGGCTCTCATTGCTAAGCACCTGCTCCATCGCTTCCGGTATGCCATGCCCGCGAATCGCTTTGCTTCCATAGCGGGCCATGACGCCTACGATCAAACCGCCGACCACGGGCACAACGATCACGATCCAGCCCAGGTGATTATCCGCGGGCGATACGGTCTCAAACGAAATCTGCTGAAAGAACGCGAGGTTCGTAACGAACGCGATCAATCGCATAAATACGACCGCTACGCCCCCCGCCGCCAAACCGAGCAAGATACCCAGCAGCGAAATAAAAACCACGCGACCGTCTACCAGCGCGGGCTCCGTCGGAGTTTGCGAAACTTCGGCGACCAGCTCGAGCGCGGGGGATACCGGCAAACCTTCGGCCAGCGAGGGATGGACAAGCTCTGAACTAGGCGGGCCGGATTCAGTAGACATATTTAGGTGGGCAGCTCAGCGAACTTCGCATTTCGCCGTGAGCCGTG
>DATBAY010000075.1:0-5582 GCA_036271295.1 Lacipirellulaceae bacterium
GCAACCAGAACGAATCGCCGAGTACACGTTTGAGCAGTTCTCGACGAGTGAAGCGGAGGTCGACCACCACGCCTTTGGGTACTACAGCGATTTCGGCTTGCTGGCGATGCCTGTCAGCACGGCCCACATGGAGCGAGTCGATCTCGATGGCGATGGCTACGCCGAGACGAGCCAGCTGGAAAACGACTTTGAGCTCGCCGTGTTTTCAATCGACGTCAACGCGGCCGATCCGGCGGACCGACTCATGCTGAAATCCGAAATCGAACACGACGACACGGTGCGCCGCAGCGGCTTTATCGGCGACAAGCTATATTCCATTGCCAACGGCTCGATCAAGGTCGTGAATATCGCGGATCCGGATACCGTGATCGCGCAACTAACGATACCGCAGCCCGAGAATCCGCCCATCTTCGGAATAATACCTGCTGAGTACGGATGGCCAGTCCTGGTGGGCGTCGGCGATCAGCAACCATCATCACCCGTTTCGCCGCTGCCAGAAGATCCGCTGACAATTGCCATCGATCATTCTCGCGAAGCGTTCGCGGCGGAAAGTCCAAGTGCAAGTGGAGACGCGTTTTTGGTCACGGCCGAAGCCTCGCCCAGCGCGGCGGGCGGCTACTCCGTGGTGCTCGAAGCGCATGGCCAAAACTATCTCTATCACGTCGATGCGGATGGATTGGCACAACTTGTCGATTCGAATTTTCATTTCAGCGAATCGATTGGCGCTTGGCATGCCATCGAAGCTCGGCCAGCTCACTCGCGTCCCCACTTGGCGCCCGGAATCACCGGCAGCTCCGCAGCAACCCAAACGGCAACGAGCCTGTCATTGGGCGGCGATAGATACTTCACTAGCCTCGGTGCTGGCCCCTTCGCAACATCGCCTCATCACGTTCAGGAGGGGCTCCGACAGGCGAGTGACTACTCCAGTGCCCTGAGCTTGCTCGTATTAAGCTTGCTCGAATCCAATTCCAAGCCGGGTGACCACGCGCTTTTTGAGCGCGTTCACGACCGGTCGCAGGCGGGGAATCCGCACTTTGAGTTGTCCGATGTGGATGACGCCTTCGATTCCCTTGAGAATCTGCAACTTGGTAGGCGATCCGCTGTCGGGCAGTTGCACCGCCGGTAGTCGGCTACATCCGCTCGACGACCTCAATACCAAGCAAATTGAGTCCGCGTTCAATGGTGCGGGCGGTTAAATCGCACAGCGCCAGCCGGCTGGCCCGGAGTTCTTCGGTCTCCGCTTTCAACACCGGGCAGTTTTCGAAAAAAGTGCTGTAGCAGCTCGCCAGCTCGAACAAATAGGCGGTTAGATGGTTCGGCCGATAGTCGGCCACCACGCGGTCGAGCGTCTCGCCGAATTGCAGAAGAGCAAGGGCAAGGGCCCGTTCTTGCGGCGTGCCAAGGGAAACTGCGGATTTCGAATTGCGGATTGCGGATTGTTCGATCCCAGCTTTGCCGAAGATGCTTTTCACACGGGCGCAGCTGTACTGCATGTACGCCGCCGTGTTGCCCGTCATGGCGAGCATTTTGTCATAGCTGAAGACGTAATCGCTCGTGCGGTTGTGGGCGAGGTCGGCGTATTTGATCGCGCCGATGCCGATCCGCTCGGCGACCTGATGGCGCTCGCTGTCTGAGAGCATTGGTTGCGGTAGTCGATCGTCGTTTTCGGAGACAATCGCCAACGCGCGTTCCACGGCTTCATCGAGCAGGCTCGCTAGACCGACGGAAGCGCCCGTCCGCGTTTTGAACGGCTTGCCGTCATCGCCGAGCACGGTGCCGAACGCGATGTGCTGCAGCTCGACCTCCTTAAAACCCCACAAGCGGACCGCTGTGAATAGTTGTTCGAAATGGAGCGACTGCCGATGGTCGACCACGTATAGAATCGCATCCGGCTTCCATTCGCTCATCCGATATTGAATCGTGGCGAGATCGGTTGTGGCATAAAGGAACGCGCCGTCTTGCTTCTGCACGATCATCGGCACTTCGTAGCCGTCGAGAAACACGCAAATCGCGCCATCGCTTTCCTGGGCGAGTCCTTTCTGAGCGAGGTCGCGGACGACTCCACGCAAGCGATCTTGATAGAAACTTTCGCCCAGCGTGTGCTCGAACGAAACGCCGAGCCGCTTGTAGATCACATCAATTTCGGCGAGGCACGCGGGGAGAAATTCCCGCCACAACTCGACATTCGTCGGGTCACCGCTATGCAGGCGTGCCGTTTCCTGCAGAACTTCTCGGCCGATGTTGGTATGCTCGGCGGCCAGCCTGCTGAGCGTTGGATCGTCGTCGACACGGGTAACCTTTAGATGCAGACCGGCCAAATCGCCGCGCATTTCGCTGATCGCAGCTTCATGTTGCCGCTGCTTCTTGGCGGCGGCCTTCGCTTCTTTGGAATCACCCGCGCCGGGCGCGGCAGACCAATCGGGCGTTTGCTTCGTGGCCTCGGCGATGCGTTTTTCGAGCGCCGGGATCTTTTCGTTTTTCGTGTCGTGATACTCGACGAGCGAGTTCACAAGCTTGTAGAGCCGGGTGAGCTCGTGCACCGCGTTTCGTTGGAGCGATTCACGATCGAGAAAGTGCTTGTATCCGTAGATGATCATCCCGAACTGCGTTCCCCAGTCGCCGAGATGATTGTCGCTGATTGCGTGATGACCAAGAAACTTCAGAATTCGATACAAAGCATCGCCGATCACGGTGGAGCGAATGTGCCCCACGTGCATCGGCTTGGCGACGTTGGGACCTGAGTAGTCGACCACGAAAGTGCGCGGCGTTGAAGTCGGCGCGACGCCAAGTCGCTCCAGGTCGCAGCTGGTTGCACGCAACTGATCCGCCAGCCACGAATCCCTTAGTCGCAGGTTGATGAACCCTGGGCCGGCAATTTCTGCCGGCTCGCAAATCTCGCCAATGTCGAGCGCTTCAACGATCTGCCCGGCAAGTTCGCGAGGCGGCTTTCCCAACCGCTTGCCGAGCGGCATCGCGCAGTTCGCCTGGTAGTCGCCAAACTTCGCGCCTTGCGCCGGCAGAACGAGCGCCGTGAGATTCAGAATTTCGGCGGCGTCGAGACCGAGCGTGGCGAGAGCGCGAGCAAACCGGTCGCGGAGTTGGGCGAGAATGTTCATGAGTGCTGGCGCGAAATGGACCTGATCGCGAAGAACGTCATTGAGCGAGACACCGTGAGTTCTTCAATCGTTCACAAGCCGGCTATTCCGCTGGCCCTGACGTTTTGGAAACCAAATAGATCCATGCCAAAAACCCGATCGCCATCAAGATCATGCCGACGACCACCAAAAAGTCGGCTCTTTGAAACGCTAGAATCGCTCCGCTGAGCACGATGATCGATGCGCTGATGGCTTTCACGAGCTCCCCTCCGCCACCTCACCTTCGCGTTGCCACGGCAGCGTCACGCGCGCGGCCTGGCCCCAGAGATCTTCCAGCGCGTAGTAGGACCGCGTTTCGGCGTCGAACAAGTGGACAACCACGGTGCCATAGTCGAGCAAAATCCAACGGCTTTCGTTGTAGCCTTCAATTCCCATCCGGTGGTCGTTCATGTCCTTTTCCAACACGCGGTCGATCTCTTCGCTGATGGCGTGGAGTTGCCGGCGGCTATTGCCGGTAACGAGGACGAAATAGTCGAACTCGGTCGTCATGCCGCGCATGTCGAGAAGTACAATGTCTTGACCGCGGTTGTCGTCGGCCGTGCGCGCGGCGGCCAGCGCGAGCTGTTTGCTGCGCTCCCGGCGGTCTGCAAGCGTAGTGGAAGTATCCGTGATGGTGACCAACCTCTTCGAGAGACTCGAGCTGAGAAGCAATAAAACTAGAAGTCCAATTTTAACCGGCCGCGTGGTCGGCGACGAGGGGAAGGCAAGATGGGGCAAGAAGTCAATTTAAAGTAGTCATCTCGCTCCGCGAGATGGATTCCTGTCGGCCGAGCGAGAGGCCCACGTTGTGGCGAGATACGGAAGCGAGGAAACATCGCCCGATGTTGCGGATCGCAATCTTTCGAATCTGAAATTCTCGACATGTTTTTCCAATGCTGGTCTGGCGAGAATTGCATTTGCGTGAGTATAACCAACGTACTTGAGTGCTGCGTGAGGAGTGCATCGCTTGAGGGCGCGAAACTCACATCGCGCCGGAGGCCAGAGCATGGATTGCAACCAGGTATTCATGATTCTCACGCGCGGTCCGTTTCCGACCGGCGAATCTTGGGACGAGCAGGTTGAAACGCATCTCGAACGATGCGCCGACTGCTGGCGTTTGGCGGAGGCACTACGCCCCGCGCTCGAAGTGTTCCAAGAGGCGGTGCCGCCCTCCGAAGGGCGCGATCTGCCCGGCTATTGGGGCGACGCCCGGCCCTCGGCCACCGCGGTTGTCGAATTGCAGCGCAGCAGCATGCGGACGGCGGTCGCTCCGAATATAAAGCGCAAGCCGCGGCCGATTGTCGAAGCGCTGAGCCCGCGTCTGGCCAATGAACTTTCGACCGGCGCTTTTCGAGCCGTGATCATCGCCACCACCGTGGCGGCAGCGGTCTTCGCGCTGATTGCCATGCTGCGCGGCTAGAGCCTTTTTCAAATTGTCGTGCCGGGTGGCTGGGGCAACGCCCCAGAGGATTGCGAAGAACTAGGGCGTTGCCCTAGGCACCCCTCGGAACACCGCTGCTAAAAATGCTCTAGCCGTTTGCTTCCGGCCCATTCGTAAGCTAGGGTTCGATAGCGGAATGACTCGCCGTGTTTCGTGCGGCGTCGTTTCGCACCCTTTTCCGCGTTTGGGCCTGCCATCTGAGCCGCCCGGTTTCGCCCTACCGAGCTGACAGCGTTTTAATCCTCGTCCGCGCTCCAATTGTTGCCCTCGTTGCGACACCACCATGAATGATCTGATCGACGGCATTGCCGCCGGCGGCTCGGACCGCGTCCGCCTGGCGAGCCAGGTCGAGGCTCTACTGGCGAGCTTGCAGCCAAGCGTGGTGCGCGAGCGCCGACGCAACGAACGTTGCCCCATTCCCGTACTGTTCAAGCTGACGCCGCTCGAAGCGGGCAGCCAGCCGATTCCGCACGAAGCCACGATCGTGGTCGGCAAAAACATCTCGCGGCGGGGCTTGTGCTTTTTTCACGAGCAGCCAATATCGCATCGCCGCGCGATCATCGAGCTGATGCAACCGGGGCTGGGCGAATTCGCCGCGGAGATTGATGTCACCTGGTGCCGGTTTACAAAGCCTGGCTGGTATGAGAGTGGCGGGCGACTGGTTCGCAGCGCGAAAAAAATTGGCCGGCATGGGATAAATCACGAGCCCGTCGAAATGTCGCGATTTTCAGCGGTTTTTCACGATTGCCTTTCCGATCCGGACATGCTGTAGCGTTTGTAACATCTCTACGCATTTTCGCGGCCCTCGCGAGGCCACGTTTTCAACCCCGAATCTGGGGTTTCCCGGCTAGCTGCTTCTGGGTTGACGTATTCTTTCGTATGCGGAGGAGGTTCGCCGGCTGGGCCGCGATCCATACTAACCGCGAACGGCGAAAAATCGTCATGAGCCACGATGCGCTCGAAAACCTGCTGCCGACCATGGCCAATCTCAAGGCCAATGGCGATTC
>DATBAY010000076.1:0-6285 GCA_036271295.1 Lacipirellulaceae bacterium
CGCCGGCGCCGAATAGATAGCGCTCGACCGCCCCCAAGAACATTTCATTCGCTTTGTTGGGGGCGATATTGAATTCTTTCACCAACGTCAGAAAATAGTCCGCGGCCAAGCCCCGCAGCGCAGCATCTACGACTACGACCACAATCAGGACGACGAGACAATTGATCAGCACCAATTTCCACAGGAGGCGAATCTTCATAGGCTTGCCTGAGAAGTCCGGTCGGCGAATCGATAGCCGGTGCCACGGGCGGTAATGATTAGTTCAGGGTGGGCTGGGTCATCCTCAATTTTCTGACGTAATTTTCCGATGTGAACATCGACGACGCGGTCGACCACTGATTCACCACGCGGGTAAAGGTGAGAGAGCAACTCGTCGCGCATGAAGATGCGTCCGGGCGCCAACATCAGCGTCTTCAACAATGCAAATTCCAATGGCGTAAGTAAGACTGGGTCGCCGTTGCGACTAACGCGCCGTTTGCCGGTGTCTAAGACTAACGGGCCGTGCGTAACTGTCCCATCTGTTGTTTCCGGCGCTTGACCAACGCGACGTAGAATCGCCTTCACGCGAGCAACGACTTCGCGCGGGCTGAACGGCTTCACGACATAATCGTCGCCACCCAAGCTCAACCCCAAGACGCGATCGCTTTCTTCATCGCGGGCTGTGAGAAACAGCACCGGTACGGTCGACGACTTCCGAATCTCTCGGCACACTTCCCAACCGTCGAGCAACGGGAGCATGATGTCGAGGATGAGTAACTGAGGTTGTGCGCTGCCGAACAGTTTGAGAGCTTGCTCGCCGTCGTAAGCGGCAACGGTGCGGTAGCCTTCGCGCGCCAGATAGGCAGCTAGCAGACTCGACGTTTTGCGATCGTCCTCAACGATGAGAATCAACGGCTCCATATCACTTAAGCTCTGACAGATTTCTGCGCGGTACCGTGGCCTCGCGCTCCGCTCAACTGCTGCGGGAAATGAATGACAGCGTCCGGTCGCCAATCGAATGATACCGCAAATAGCGGGCAATTGAACGCTATTCCACCGCCGAGGCGATATGTCGCGTCAATCTTTACCGAATCGTTGCGCAATACGCGTCGGATCGGTATTCGCGCCCGGTAACGTTAAGCCCACTCGCAAGGCATTCTCATTGTTGGAGAGCGAGGCCGGCCGATTGGCCGAGAAGACTAAGGACAGAGAACTTTTTGAGAGGAGTTGTCAGATGTTACCCAAGCAAACGTGGTTCGTAGTAGGAGCGGTGTGTTTGGCTGCCGGGTCGTACGCATTCGCGCAGACGGGGACCGACTCGCCCCCGCAAACCGCCGAAATGATGGCGATGAAAAAGATGATGATGGACAAGGACATGATGATGATGGCCAAAAAGGAGATGATGTCCGACGATCAAATGGCCATGATGGTCGCCCGCGAGATGATGATTCAGCACATGCTCAAAGACAAGTCGTACATGATGTCGGTTCAGGAAGGTATGAAGATGGACACCGCTCCTGACAAACTGCAGATGATGATGCAGAAGATCGAAAAGACCAAAATGGGAATGATGCAAGACAAGGATGCGATGATGAAAATGACGAAAGAGGTAATGGTCCGCCAAATGGCCGCGGATGCCATGGCGAAAATGGAAATGAAGCACGAGCAATAGGTCGGCTCGGCCAGAGTCGACCTGTTTACCACGCACCTTCACAGGACGTGCGGCGGCGCCATTCGTGGCCGACTAATGCCACCACGAGGCGCCGTCGCATACTGCAAAACAGTAAAGGCTTGTCATTTTCCGAGGTGATCGGAAGAAATATCACAAAACAATGGCGGGAACGCAATCAAAATGGTGGCTACCAAGCGCGGTCGCGGCGGCAGCCGGCCTACTTGAGGTACTAACGGCTCTTTATGTCAAATCACCTCTTTGGGTTGCCTTCGGCATCCTGTGGCTATGCATCGCAGCGGTGTACTATTTTCGCGCTCGACTGTGATTAATAGATCCAAATACCGCTTCTTCTTTGGACTCAGAAATCCTAACTATTTACTGATTTTCCCGAGCGCTCCAAGCAATTCGTCGCTCGATGCACGGTCGCCATGCGAGTGACTCACTTTCGCGAATCGAATCGCTCCATCGGCATCAACCACGAAGCTCGCCGGATAGGCGGTTTCCTTCGGAGCATCCCATCGGAGCCGATAGAGTTCGGTGAATTTGAAGTCCGGGTCGATGAGAAACTGAAAGCTCGTGGGGAACGTCTTCTTGCCGATGAACTCTTTTGCATATTTATCGAGATCGGTTGCCGGGCCGGGATAGATAAACATCACCGAAGCCTTGGCGTCTGTAAACTCCTTCACTTTGCCGACCAACTCACCGAACTGCCTCGTACAAATCGGGCATTGATAACCGGGATATCCGCGCAACACGACGATCACTACGGAGCCGCGCTTCAGCTGCTCGCCGAGCGATACTTGGGAGCCTTTCAGGTCGTTCAGTGTAAAATCCGGTGCCTTATCGCCAACCACGGGTGGCGTCGCCGCCTTGGACTCCTCAGCCGCTTGCGTAGGAGCGCGGGTCACAAGTAATAACGAGCACGTGAGCGACGCAATCAAAACGTTTCTTGCCACTTTAGTTCCTCTGCGTGAGATTTTTAATTCGATGATGTGGTTAGGTCGGCGTTTGTATGGATCGCAGTCCAAACCGGAGCCGTCATCGCTCGACCTGAATTGTACTGCTAAGGGTTGGGTGCTGGCATGTGCCGCGCGCCTTCAATCGCGATTTGCTCGTCTTCCCCGCTCGCGCAAGTGTTTTCGGGGCCGCGCAGCGCAAAAGCGGGACGTCTTGGGCACGTCCCGCTTCTGCTCATCGCCGTGGGGGCAGGTCCCGCGCGCGACGGCCTAGTGCCGCACTTGTCGTCTGAACTTCATGCCGATGAATCCGACAGCAGCGAGTCCCATCAGTGATAGGCTGGCGGGCTCCGGCACGACGGAGAATGAGATCGAAGCGATCGCCGTCGTCGCGCCTGGTCCACCGGAAAAAACGTATCCGGCCGGCGTGGTTTGGCCAACGTAGTAGCTGTAACTCGTCGCCAAGTCTGCCGCGTGAACAACACCGTTCTCGGGAATACGAGCGTTGCCATCTTGTCCATTGACGAAAAGTGCACCACTCAGACCATTGACCTCGGTACCAGCGTCCCAAATCGCGCTGCCTGTTAGCGTGAAGTTTTGGGCGTCGAAATTACCGCTGGCATCGAACAATTCACGAGCTGTCGGACTATCGTTGCCGATGAAAAGATCGTTGCACGGCACGGCCATAGATAAGAAGCTGAAGTAACGATTGTTCACAGGGTCGAGAGACAACACAACCGACTGCTTGGCGCCAGGAAACAACGGTGTATACGTGCTATCCGGGTTCGCAAGCGGCGCAGCGATCGCGGTCGCCTGCATCGTGTGGACTTCGTTGATGAGCGTTGCTCCGACGCCGCCGAGTTCAGCCACGTTCTGCACTCCGGAGCTTGCCGCGACACCGCTATTGAATAAATCTACCGAACCATTGTGGGCCGAGGCGATCAATGGGGAGAAGGCGATTCCCGTCGGCCCCGACAAGTTTTCAATCGTGACTCGCACTTCGACCGCAAAACTACTAGACGCTACAGCTGAAATCACCAACGACCAAGTGGTCAAAACGCATTTCCATTGCATCCGCATTCCAAACTCCTCGTACATCGTTGCCATTTGTCTGCACCAGCTACCAAGCCAGCACTCGGCGGCGAATCCATTTGGACGATCACCGACCGTACGGCAGTTAGTCGAGGAAGAGAGCGAACGACTACAAGAATTTCTCAAGAGGAGTCGACGATGAGTCGAGTCAGCCCAGCTCAGCTTGGCTTGCTTCGCGAAGAAGTTGCTTGATCTGTTGATTTCGCTTAACAGAAAGCTGCGGAAGTTTTTCGCTCAATTGTTGTTGCGAATGCTGATGGAAATCCGATAGCACTGCGCGCATCGTGGATAGCTGACGTATCAGCCGGCGGCAACTTGGGCAAATGAAACTATGTACGCGAAGCGCCCAGCGTTCGCTTCCTGAGAGATCTCGATCAAGCGCGGCAGATGCTAGCCGAGAGGCCTCTTCACACGAAAGGCTCAGAATCATCTTTACGTCAGGTAGTTTCATTGGCTTCACCCATTTCACGTACCTTATGCGCCATCTCGAAACCATTTCTGATCGAGGCAACCTCGCAGTAGCAATCGTGCGCGATGCAGTCGGACCGACAAATTTTTGGCGGTGATTCCGGTTGCCGAACTGACCTCATCTACGCTTGCCCGCTGCACCTCTCTCAGTTGAAATGCTTCTGCGAGGTGTGCCGGCAACCGTTCCAAGCAATTTGCGATCACGGCCCAAAACTCCGCTTTCGCCATCAATTGCTCCGGCGATTCTCGCCAAACGGACACGGGCTCGACCCATTTGCCGCGCTTGGTGAAAAGTCTCTGGACTTCGTTCGATTCCACATCGGCGAACACTTGCTCGCGGGCGGTGAGTCGGTAATAGTCGGCGATTTTGCGTCGCAAGATGCCACATAGCCAAGTGCCCAGTAGTGCGCGACCATCGAAGGACTCTCGTGCTCGCCAAGCAGCTAAAAACGTGTCTTGGACGAGGTCTTCAGCAATGTCTTGCCGGCCCACTCGGCTGAGCGCAAAGCGCAGCAGAGTATCGCCATGCCGATCCACCCAGCTAGTTGGATCGTCTAGCGACGAGACCTTGGCGTCTGGGATCAAGGCCATCGCCCTTTCTGCATTTAGTGCCGGCATTTACCGCTTCTCAATGAATTAGTCGCAAAACTAAGGATTCGATTTCCGAAAATTCGAGTATTATTGCCGAATTTCCATTGTCCATCGCTTTCGGAGCGGACGAGTTGAGGCCGTCATCCTAATCGCACCCCAGTATTACATGTGCCCCGCTGCAGGGGGCTAGGTCGGCTTTCCTCAAGCGAGAGCGACTGGGCGCAGATGTTCCGCAAACAAGCGTGCTAGCTGTCCTTTTTCGCGAGCAGTGCAATATGCTTGCGATCTGAGACGACGACACCGCCCGGCTTTTCATTGGTGCTCGCAAACATTTTCGGGTCGATGACGCGAAGCTTCGTGTCGATAGGCACAATCACGTCGCCCGTCGCAGAATCAATATCGAACACACCGCCGTCGACCGGATACCGCTCGTCTTGCTTGGCATCGAATATCCACAGTTGATATTGTCGCGTCTTCGGATCATTCTTGGCGAGTCCTTTGAATGGCATGAAGCCTTTCTGCTTGGCATTGCTCCAAAGCACTTCGCCGGACGCCCCTTTCGCCGCCGGCTCTTCAGTAGCGGCCCAACTCAACTTGATTGCGTCAGGTGTGTCCTTTAAAAACTCCGCGGTCGCCCGTGGCGAGGCAAGGCGAGCCGTCGAATGCGAAGTCGTCCAGTTAACAATCGCGAAGATAAAGCAAGCCGCCGCCGCGCACCAAGCGAGAACCTCTCTAAATTGAATTCTATGCTTAGGCGGAGCCGGAGTTGTGACACGGGTCTCCGGTCTGGCATCGGGCGCGGTTGCGGCAGTTGAAGTGTCGGCAAATTGTTGTGGTGCAGCCGCCAAAATCTTCGCAAGAAGGCGAGAGAGTAGTGACGCCCTTCCCGAAACTTGATCCAGGAAATATGAGAGAATCCAGCCGGCCGGCAGGGCCGGAAAGGATTCGCGATGAAGAAGCGACACAGTGCAGAGCAGATTGTAGCGCTGCTGCGAGAAGCGGATGTGGCGTTGGGTAAAGGACAGAAGGTTCCGGAAGTCTGTAAGCAGTTGGGCATCAGCGAACAGACGTACTATCGTTGGCGGACGAAGTATGGCGGGATGGATGCCCAGATGGCGCGTCAGCTGCAGGAGTTGCAGAAGGAGAACGCGCGGCTGAAGCGATTGGTGGCGGACCAGGCGTTGGACAATCAGATTCTGCGGGAGGCCGCCCGCCCAAACTGGTGAGCCCTGAGCGACGGCGCCGGACCATGGAGCTGGTCCGCCATCGTTTGGGGCCGCAGCAAGTGTCGCAACGACGGCTGTGCCGTGTGTTGGGGCAGTCGCGCTCGACGCAACGGTACCATCGTCGAAAGCCGGACGATGATCGCCGGCTAATCGACGAACTGCGTCGCTGGTGCGAGTCGTATCCGCGTTTTGGCAGCGAGCGCGTGCATCGGATGCTGTTGGGGACCGGGTGGCGGGTGAACTTCAAGCGAGTCCATCGCCTCTGGAAGCAGGAGCACCTGCAGGTTCCTGGCAAGCAACG
>DATBAY010000077.1:0-15594 GCA_036271295.1 Lacipirellulaceae bacterium
AGCCTCGGCTGCACGCTCTATCACCTACTGGCCGGCAAGCCGCCCTTCTTGGATTCGGACCTGAAGCCCGAGAAAGCGCACGAGCGCGAACAATTGCCGCTGATCGGCAAAGAGCCGCCGGTGCCGCGCGCTTTGTGGGAGATCATGCGAAGAATGACGGCCAAGAACCCGTTAGATCGGTTCGCCGATCCTGCCGAGGTCGCCGCCGCTCTCGCGCCGTTCTCCCAAGGCAATCACCTCGCAGATGTCGTGCAGCGCGCGATTGTCTCGCCCGAGGATGCGCCGACGCGGCGGTTTTCCCGGTCCGACACGCGGCTCTTGAAAAGTGCCGAGTCCGACACGCTCACGCGCAGTAAAGGGAGTTGGCGTCTTTCAGGCGGCCTCTCCGAAGTTTCAAAACGCCGGATCAATCGGGCTGCAACCGCGGTGTTGGCCGCGGTTGTCGTCGCGGCGATCGGCTGGCTCGTCTTGCAAGCCAGCGGGCGGCGTGAATCGGTGCAGGAAGCGCTTTCGGCGCGCGAGCACACGCTCCAGGTCGGAGCGAAGTTCGCCGCGAGCGAGGTTCTGAAAGAGATCGATCGTCGGTTTGACATCTTAACCGACGTTGCCACGGATGAAGATCTGCGGCGACGACTCGGCGACATCGACACTCGGCCGGGTGACACGGCGCTTTGGAAACCGCTCGAAGATTGGCTCGGAGCGCGCAAGAGTGACAACGACGACAAGGCCTCGTCCGACAGCTGGTTTATCGACGACCTGCGGGGCGTTCAAGTGGCGCGCAGTCCGCGTAGCGAAACGAGCCATGGCGAGAACTACGCCCATCGCGATTACTTCCACGGCCAAGGACTCGACCTGCCGTCTGACACGAAGGACCAACCGCCGCTTCGATCGCCCCATTTATCGACCGTGTATCGCAGCACGTCGACGGGGCATTTGAAGGTGGCGTTCTCGGTGCCCGTTACCCGCAAGACAAAACCCCGCGAAGTGCTGGGCGTGTTGGCCATGGCCGTGGACCTCGGCGAATTCGATGTGCTGAAACGAGACTTGCCGCCCGGGCAGGAGGTCGTGCTGATTGATCTCCGCCAGGCTCGGATCAACGGTGAAACGCGCCGCGGATTGATTCTGCATCGGCAGAAGGAAACCTCGTATCGGGAAGGACATCCGGCCCCTTGGGTGAGTGACGACGTACTGACGCAGATCGACAAGGTGCTATCCAACGCCGATGCCGAAGGCCTCGAAAACGGCGCGATTCTAAAAGGCTACCGCGATGACGTACTCACCGATGGCCAGCTGTACTGGGGCGCGGTGCAACCGGTAGTAGGCGGGCACGACGAAGAGTTGGTGCGAAACATTCACTGGGTGGTGCTCGTGCAGGAGCCGCTCAAACGCTAAGCAACGCATCACGCCGCGTGCTGACTGCCTGGCAGCGCCCCGGCTTCGAAGCATATTCAACTGAGCGTCGTCAAAGACTTGAGCGTGTTCAAGTTCTCGTACTGGGTGGCTGGGGCAACGCCCCAGAGTATTGCGAAGAACTAGGGCGTTGCCCTAGGCACCCCTCGGAACACCGTTGCTAAAAATGTTCTAGACAGCCCCCGGCTCCGCCGGGGTTTTGTGCTTAACCATTTCGTCAGTGTTCTGTCGGCAAGCCCATGTTGCCGTTATCAAACCCCCGGCAGAGCCGGGGGCTACCGAATCCGCGGCTCAATTGCCCAGTTGTCGATTGAGCTCATCCAAGTCGCGGCGTAACTCGCTGGCTACCGATTCAAACTCCTGGCGCGCGCTCGCCAGCTCCTGCTTCAGCGTGTTCAACTGCTCGCGCAAGGCCGCAATGTCGGCGCCCGTTCCATGTTCCTTCGCCGGGGTTTCAGCGCTGGCGGCAGGCCGCGGAGTCGGTGACGCCGCCGGTACGGGGCGTTCCGGAGCTGAATGACGATCCGGCGCTGGCTCCTCGGTGTGCAATGCCCCCGCTTCGCGGCGAACCTTTTCCAGCTCGCGGTCCAGATATAAAGCGTGCGTCACCACCGCCCCCCGGCCGTGCGGCGTCAGATACTGGACCAATCCCTTCGCCACGAGCGAATCAAGTATCGGCAGAAGTTCGCCGAGATCTTTGATCGGCTCCATGCGAGCCGCGCGACCACGGAGCTCACCCACGGTTTGGCTGCCGCGCAACAGCAACTCGGCCATTACGGCTAGTTCGACCTTTTCGACACCCAGCCACTGATAAGCCAGATGGCGATAACGATCGACGCGGCTTTCCCCCTGAACTTGTGCAATCGCGCCGCTCTTGCGCAGTTGCTCGCAAGCCTCATCGAGCTGCGACTCTTCCAGCACCATTAGCGGCGCGCGGTTGTTTTTCTGATTGCAGCCGGTGCGCAGCGCGTTGATCGAGAGCGGATAGGCCTCGGGCGTTGTCTTCGCCTTCTCCACCAGCACGCCCAGCACACGGCGCTCGATCGATTCCAAAGGACGCCACTTGCGCGTTGCCGGCTCGTCAGAAGATTGCGGGTCGGTTGTCATTCGTGATTCAAATGCAGAGAGACGGGGCTCAAGGGAGGCGAGGCCCATGGTAGCCCACCGGCTGCGAGCACAGCAACCACCGATTCGCGCCAGCACGCGACTCAGAACGGCGACGGCGCAGGAATGCTTGTTGGTTTGCTGCCGTCGTCGAAAGCATACACCATCCATCGCGACCGGCCTTCTCTAGCGAGCCGACCGTGTTGCAAGGTGAGCACGATTGTGACCGGTGCGGCGCCAGGTTTCGAGCCGACAGGCTTCACCTCATATCGCGTCTGCACGAAGACCTGCTCGAAAGAGTGCGGATCGTAGCCCGAGACCCCCACCCGTTGAATTTGCGCATCGGCGCCAAGCGCCAAAAGCGCCTTAATCAGGGGCTGCGCACGGAACGTGTCGTAGGGATCCGCCGGCTTTTCCGATTGATGTGCGGGGTCCGGCGGAGGCGTCCCTTTGAGCGAATCGTTCGTTAGTTTGAAAGCCTTTTCCGTTTGGCCCGAAACGACGTCGTTCAACCAGCTATCGGCGAACTCGATCGCCTGCTTGGTTCGGACATGCTCGAGCACGTAGGCCCTGGTCGTCGGCGCGACCACCATGGCGATGCTCAGGACGAGTCCCACCACAGCCGCCGGACGACCGGCTAACGATCCTCCGCTGGAATCGATCCGAATTAGCGCAAACAGCGAGATCGCGATGCCAGCGATCGGGATCACAAATAGCAGCGGCGCGCCAAAACAGAGCGGCGACGCCAATCCCAACACGAGACTTAGAATGGCCGGAACGCTCAGCGTGCGGTATCCGCTAGCCTGCTCCGGATCGTCCACATGAAACGCAGACGATGAACCACCGATCGAAGTGCCTGTAGCCATATCGTGATTATTGTAAAACGTTTCCCGGCTGGTGCGGGAGGCCTAACCGCGCTTCGGCAGAAACGCTGGCGATTTTTCGAATTTTTCGCGGTGCTGGCCGTACAAATTCACAAATCCCTGGGCCGTGATCTTGTCCGTCGAGGACGAGCCATAGGCGGTTGGTTCGGACATCGCCGCGACAAACCGCAACCAGGCCGCGTCCGGCGAAGTCAGCAGAAAGGCCGAATCCGCGTCCGTGTAAACCAGCTTACCGCCAAATTGATCTTTAGGCATCGGCGAAGTGTGCAGTGTCGCGAGCGTAAACGCGGTCAGCACCCAAGCGGCCAGGAAACCCACAATCGGACCACCCACCGCGTCGATCGGGTGCTTGAACCGCATGCGAGTTTTCGACAACTGCGCGGTGAGCGTTCGACAAACCAACATTGTGACAATGAACAGCCCCCAAATAATCGCGAAATCCAACCAATACGTGTGCTGGCCGGCCGTGACGTCTTCATCCAGGTAGACCACGAGCGGCGAATAAAAGCCAAACGCCACCAATCCACTGATGAGGATATTCACGAGCGCAATCGTATTACTCCACAGCCCTTCGCGGACCATCATTGCCAGCCCTGCGAAGAGCACGAGTGCGTAAATTGCAAAATACATCATGAAGTCCGTTCTATTCTTTCAACACGCGTTGCAGCTCGGCGAGCGAAGTGACACCCTTCGCGACCAACAGCAGCCCTTCTTCCTGGAACGGTCGCATGCCGGCCAAGCGTGCCGCTTTGGTAAGAAGCTCCAACTTGGGAGCTTTCACTAGAACTTCGCGCACTTTGTCGTCGACCTCCAGCAGTTCGAAAATGCCGGTGCGGCCTTTGAAGCCAACGCCGCCGCACTCTTTGCACGGCTTCTCGATCTCCTCGCCCTTTGGAACCCGATAAAGCGCTTCGACCTTGCCCTGCGGAATGCCTAACTTCTTGAGCAGATCCGGCGTCGGAGCGTACGCAACCTTGCAAGTGTCGCATAACTTGCGAATCAGCCGCGTGCAGAGCACCGCCGTGACGACCGCCGCAAACTCCTTTTGCGGCACCTTTTGCTGCAACATTCGTAACAGCGTCTCGGCCGCAGTCTTCGCATGCACGCTGGTGATCACGAGCCGGTCTTCATCGCGCGCCTCGCCGATCAGGATCTTCGACGATTCCGGATCGCTAAAATCGCGCAGGATGTACGCGTTTGGGTATTTGCGAATGAGCGCGGGCAGAATCGTGGCCGGCGTTTCGCCCTTGGCCGCGTCGTACGTGGTAACGTCGACATTCTCGAGCTCGCGCTCGCGGTGGTGAACCTCTTCGATCGCCGCGAAATCGCGCAGCAAACGGTCGGTTTCCATCAGCGAGACGTCCGTCAGCGTCGTCAGACCTCCTTCCGGCACGGCCGCAAAGATCACCAATCCCTTGTCCTGCGACATGCAAGCGTTCCACTGCTCGGCCGTTTTGGGCCGCATCCCAAGGTCTTCGTACTTGCTGAACGAACGCTGCGGACCGCCCATAAGTTGCAGCACGACTCGCTCGCCGGTCGGCACGCCCTGGCTGGCGATCGGGCAGACGAAGGAGTGATCTTTGTATTTGGCTGCAAATTTGCTGTCTTGTTTTTTGCGGCGCTCGGTCGCACTCAAATTGGCGAGCGTCTTCATCACGGCGAGCATGACGTCGCCCGACTCGCGATCGCGGGCTTCGCCGTTGTGCCACACTCCATCGACGTGCTGACGCACGACGACCGATTGCTGCGTGTAGTCGAGAATGCACTTCTCGCTGCGATGATCGACCATCTCGGCAATGAGGTCCTTCACCAGCAGATACCCGGGCGACTGCCGGGCCGTGATTAAATTCGCCTGATTGTCTCGATCCAACGGAGCGGCAATGGCGATCAAATCAACCGGCGCACCTTTTTCGTACTCCGCCTTCCGCTCGTGTTCGATCTTGATGCCAATTTTTCCGACCAGCTGAGCAAACTCATAGCGGAACCATTCGCCCGTGTAGATGCGTTGGTGTTGCTGCACCGATTTATTGCGCAGAACCACGTACGGAACATAGGACGCCAGATACGCGAGCAGCAGCAGCCCGAGCGCGATCCAATAATTCGCAAGCCCGGCCAAAATCGGAAATGCGAACAGCAGCAAAACGACAAGAAACGGAAAGAAAACGATGGGATTCCATATCCCGTATCCCATCGTCGTGAGTTGCGAATCTCGATTGACAAAGTCTGCGGTAAACACCCAGATCAAGAACAATATCAAGATTGAGAGCAGCTTCACCCACGACATCGCCGGGTGCTTGAGCCGCGGGATCGAGTGGGCGTCGTTGTATTTGTCGAGCTTGATGACCGGCGCTGCGGGCGGGGCTGCCACAGGCGCAGCTGCCGGCGCAGGCGCGGCGGCGCCAGGTGGGACGGCCGGTTGATTCGCGCCAGGGGCCGCCGGAGCCTGCGCACCGCCAGGCGGCGGCGCTTGGGCCTGCAACTGGACGGTTAACAGCGTTGGCCGCGCTAACCACAGACACGGCAGAAGAAACAAAATTGCCAATCTCTGCCGCATCAGATAATCCCGGGGTCCTTAACCTCGATACCTTTAAGTGCCATCTTGAGCGCCTCTTTGTTCGGCGCCACTTCCATCGCGACCTCACGATCGATCAGCTGATCATCAATCAATTTCTTGAGACTCATGGTGAAGTCTTGCATACCATCAAGCTTGCCAATTCGAATGATATCGGGCAGTTTCGAGTCGTTCTCCTCGAGAATCGCTTTCTGCACGTTGGTATTGAACACCATCACTTCGCAAGTAGGCACCCGGCCTACGCCCGGCTTAATGCTCTTCAGCAGCTTTTGCGCGACGATACCCTTCATGTTGAACGCAATCGCACTGCGCAAAGCGGGGTGCATGTCCGATGGAAATAAGTCGAGAATACGGCCAATCGTCGTCGAAGCGCTCGAGGCGTGGATCGTTCCGAACACCAAGTGCCCCGTTTCCGCGGCGTGAATCGCTGTCATGAACGTTTCTTTATCGCGCATTTCGCCGACGAGCATGATATCGGGATCTTCGCGCACGGCGTGCTTCATGCCGATTTCGAAGTCGACTACGTCTAGACCGATCTCGCGCTGATTGATGAGGCACTTATCCTCGGTGAATACGAATTCGATCGGATCTTCGAGCGTGAGAATATGCTTGCGATACGTATGGTTGATCAAATTCAACATCGACGCGATCGTCGTGCTTTTGCCGGAACCCGTGACACCCGCGAGCAACACCATGCCTTGATCAAAGTGGCATAGCTTTTCGATGATTGGCGGCAGGAACAATCCTTTGAAGTCGGGCACCACGCTGTTGACGCGCCGAGCCACCATGCCGACATGGCCGAGCTGCTGCAGCAGGTTTACGCGAAACCGCCACATCGTACCTTCGACGTCCAGCGTGTGCGCGAAGTCGGCACCGCCATCTTTCTCGAAAATCTTGCGATTCCGCTCATTCATCAGCGGGAACGTGATACGGACCATTTCCTCGTCGGTGATGGGCTCGCGATTCATCGGCCGCAGCGTGCCGTTGATCCGGACCATCGGCGCCTTATCTACTTTAAGGTGCAGGTCGCTCGCTTTGAGCAATACGCATGCGCGAAACAGCTTATCGACTTCCAAATCCGCCTTGCGGTGGATGAAGCTGCTCTTTAACGCTTCCTCAGATAGTTGTGTTTTGGCCATACGGAGAGCCTTTAGCTTATAGCCGTTAGCTATTAGCCAGATGAACTAGGAGATGCCTCTTAATGTTCGCTCAAACGTGTTGAGCATTCTTTTTACTTCGCAGACGTACTGGAAAAGTGTTTGGTAGGTTGAATCTTCAAGGTAGTGTAAGTCTCGCGCGAGCAACAAATGGTAGTCCGTCTCGGATGCCGACCCAGCGGCGATACCTACGAATCTCGCAAAGTCGGCATCTCCCGCACGCGCGCACCCTTCGGCCAAGTTTGCGGGTATCGAAGCGCAGGATCGACGCAATTGACTTGTGAGGCCAAACTTTTCTTCAACCGGAAATCCTTTAGTTCCTTGATAAACTGCCAAAGTAAGGTCATGTGCTTTCTGCCAAACTTTCAAATTGCGAAAGTCCCGCACTAGCCGCCCCCTTCTGGCTAAAAGCTAATTGCTAACAGCTCGCACGGCAACGCCGTGTGCAGCCATCACCCGTTTCGTCTCTTCAATTGTAAACTCGCCAAAGTGGAAAATGCTGGCGGCCAGCGCGGCATCCGCCTTTCCTATTGTAATTGCGTCGGCAAGATGTTCCGGCCGGCCTGCCCCGCCGCTGGCCACCACGGGAATCGTCACCGCGGCGCTCACGGCAGCCGTGATTTCCAGGTCATATCCGTCCTTCGTGCCGTCACAATCCATGCTTGTCAGCACGATTTCGCCGGCCCCTAGCCGTTCCACCTCTCGAGCCCAAGACACCGCCTCGAGCCCGGTTGGCACCCGGCCGCCGTTAATGTGAACTTCAAACTTCTCGCATCCGCCGCGCTGGACCCGTTTCGGGTCGATATTGACCACAATGCACTGGCTCCCGAACCGCCGTGCCGCCTCGTGCACGAATTCCGGATCTTTCACGGCCGCCGAATTGATCGACACCTTGTCGCTACCCGCCAGTAGCAGCTGCCGAATGTCCTCGATTGTCCGAATTCCGCCCCCTACCGTCAGCGGCATGAAAATCTGCTCGGCGGTGCGGCGAACCACGTCGAGCATGATGTCCCGCCCCTCGTGGCTGGCGCAAATATCGAGGAACACCAGCTCGTCCGCCCCTTCTTTCTCGTACCGCGCGGCAACTTCAACCGGGTCGCCCGCGTCGCGCAAATTTACGAAGTTCGTCCCCTTCACCACGCGCCCGCGGTCGACATCGAGACAGGGAATCACACGCTTAGCGAGCATTGAACCACGGCGCGGAAGCACGCGCCCAACGGACGGCGAAAATCGCCGGAATGAACCAATTTCACCAGCCAATTAAGTCTAAGTAGGCTGCCCACGAGGGTCAACCGGCCGAGCCTTCGCGACCCGCCCCGTCAACGCACGGGATCAATCGTCCAACACGAATCGTGGGCCTTCATCCCAATGTGCGGATAGTATGTCCTCGCCGCCGGGGCCGAGAGCAGAATCAGCCGCGTTTTGAGCACGGCGCCTTCGTGCGTTCGGTGAACTAACTCCCGCCCAATCCCTTGTCGTTGGCACGCACGGTCGACAGCGAGGTCCGAAAGATAAGTGCAGTAATGGTAGTCGGTAATCGCGCGAGATACGCCAACTAACCGCCCCTCTTCGTCCCGAGCAGTGATGATCAGATCGGCATTCGCCAGCATGCCGGTGATCGTCGCGAGATCGTCCACCGGCCGCCGCTCGGCCAAGGTCGACCGGCGCAAAACATCGATGAACTCGTCGGCCGAAAGCCCCGGCTCGATTGTATAGCGATAACCCACGCTCCGCCCCTTCTTACATGCGATCGTGGGGAACCGACGTTTTGAGGGATGCATTCAATCGTCGACATTCGGGCAGCGACTCAATAAACAGCTTTCCATACGGCTTGCTCACAATCCGCGGATCCAGACACACCACCGTGCCATGATCGCTGCGCGTGCGAATCAATCGTCCAAACCCCTGTTTGAATTTAATGACCGCCTCGGGCAATTGATAATCACGAAACGGATTGCCGCCGGCCGCGCGAATGGTATCGAGCCGGGCTTCGAGCAACGGATGATCCGGCACCGCGAACGGCAGCTTCGCAATGATGACGGTCTGCAGCGCGTCGCCCGGTACGTCGACACCCTGCCAAAAGCTATCCGTCCCAAACAGCACAGCTCGTGGATTCTCTTTGAACTGATCAAGCAACTGCGTTCGCGGCGTGCCATCCGCCTGGCTGAGCAAACGCAGGTTGCGCGAAGTCAGCCACCGTTGCAATCCTGCCGAAACTCGACGCAGCATGTCGTAACTCGTGAATAGCACAAAGGCTCGGCCATCGGTGAGCCCGGCATAGTGCTTAATCGCCTCGATGCATTCCCGTTCGAACTTACCGCGCTCGGCCGAGGTCGGATCGGGCATGTCGCGCAACGTCACAAGCTCGACCTGCTCTCGATAGTCGAATGGACTTCCCACCTGTACTTCTTCGCATTGCGTGATACCAACGCGCGACTTGAAAAAGTCGAAGTTACCTTGCCGCCCTACCGAGAGCGTCGCACTCGTCATGATCACCGACGGCACCTTATCGAACAGCTGCTCGCGCATCGCCGGCCCGATATCCACGGGCGACGCCGCCAACGTCAGCCGCGGATTACCTCGTCGCCCTTCGTACGATTCCAGCCAATACACGGTCCCCTTTTGGGCCTGCGTCCGCCAAGTCTCTAGTTCCCCCGCCAGCGCCAGCAGCCGATCGTGCGACGACAGAAAATCCTGCTGCTCCGATTCATCGCTGAGCTTCTTTCCCGCCGACTTCAACTGCTTGGCCAGTACCTCGAGCTCGGGGCTTAAGTGATTGGCGACGATCGCCGCATCAAGCACCCGTGCCGGCCCAGGCAGCCCCCGGCTCTGCCGGGGGTTCTGCGCCGACCCCGATCTTGCCGCCCCACCCTTCGCCTTCCACTCCCAAAGATCGCCGAAGAACTCATCGGCAAGCTGCCGGCAACGATCGACCTGTTGCTCCTCTTTCCGCAATCCATGATGAACGAGCAGCCCTTTGTTCGTGCGGTCGTTGTACAGCTTGTTCAGCACATACTCGACCTGGCCGCTCGTCACATTAATACCGAGGTGATCGCTCGCCACCGCCTCGACGGTGTGCGCCTCGTCCAAGATCAGCACATCGTAGTCAGGCAAAATGCTCACACCCGCGCGACGCAACGCAATATCGCTGAATAACAGGGCGTGGTTGACGACAAGAATCTGGGCGTGCTGAGCGCGACGCCGATCCTTGTAATAAAAACACTCTTTGTACGTCGGGCAGCGCCGCCCCAGGCAGTTGCCGCTGTCGCTCGCGACTTCTTCCCACACTTGCCCCCAGGGCTTGAACGGCAAATCACTCAGCGACCCATCGCCTGTCGCTTTCGCCCACTTGCGAATCCCGCGCAGCTGCTCCAACTGATCATCGTCGTTGAACAAGCTTTGGCTGCGCGCGAGCGCCGAATCCAGCCGCCGCAAACTCAAGTAGTTCCGCCGTCCCTTCACGAGCACCGCGGAAAACTCGCGAGGAATTACCGCGTTGAGCAGTGGCAAGTCTTTGCCAATCAGTTGTTCTTGCAAACTGATCGTGTGCGTAGATACGACGATCCGCCGACCGACAGCCGCAGCCTTCTTCGCCGCCTTCAGCGGTTCACCCAGCGAAGCTTCGCCGGGGTGCGATTCATGTTCTGTGGCCGCGAGAATCGCCGGCACCAGATACGCGAAGCTCTTTCCAACCCCCGTCCCCGCTTCGGCCACCAAATGCCGCTTCGCCGCGATCGCCCGAGCCACCGCTTCCGCCATCTCCAGCTGCTGCGGCCGAGACTCATAGTTCGCTAATCGCGCCGCGATGCGGCCATCCGGGCCCAAAATGTCAGCGGGTGTAAGCGAATCCATTCCGCCAACCTAACAGATGTACAGTCAGACGTGTAGCGCGGTGAGTGGCTACCGTGGCTTCGCCGTAATCACACCTTCGTCCGGACTACTCGCCGTGGCATATAACCGCTTCGGAATTCGTCCGGCGAGGAATGCCAACCGCCCCGCTTCCGTCGCGTGCCGCATCGCATCCGCCATCCGGAGCGGATCTTTCGCATGCGCGATGCCGGTGTTGAGTAGCACCCCATCGACGCCGAGTTCCATCGCGATCGCCACATCGCTCGCCGTGCCGACGCCCGCATCCACGATCACTGGGTAATCCGCATCGTCTTCCTTGAGATACTCCAGGCAAATGCGAATGTTGTTCGGGTTAAGTATCCCCTGCCCCGATCCGATCGGGCTACCCGCCGGCATCACGCTGGTCGCACCCGCATTCTTCAGCCGCCGCGCGGTGACCGGATCATCCGTGGTGTAACATAATACTTGGAAACCATCGGCAACCAGCCGCTCGGTCGCCTCCAGCGTAGCGATCGGGTCGGGCAGCAGCGTCCGCTTATCGCTCAGCACCTCGAGCTTCACCCAATCGGCACCCGGATTTTCCAAACCCAGCAGAAGTTCGCGCCCCAATCGCGCCACGCGCACCGCATCATCGGCATTGAAGCAACCGGCCGTATTCGGCAGCAGCGTGTAACGATTCGTATCAATGAAGTCGAGGAGATTGTTGCCAGCCGCATCGATCAACCGCTCGCGACGCACCGCCACGGTGATGCACTCCGTACCGCTCCGTTCCAGCGACTCGCCCATCAGCTGATAGTCGGCATACTTCCCCGTGCCGACAATTAGCCGGCTCGTGAACCGATGCGTTCCAAGCTGCAATCCTTCAGTCGTCGTTTCCGCAAGTGACATAACTATTCCGGTTCGCTTAATTTCATTCAACTAACCACAGAGAGCACGGAGAAAACAAATAGTCTAGAACCTTGTTCTCGCCTCTGTGCTCTCTGTGTCCTCTGTGGTGAAATATTCCTTACCCGCCGCCAACCAGCGTGACGACTTCCAGCCGGTCCCCGTCGCGCAGCGGCGTCGCCGCATGCTCGGCCCGCGGCACGACTTCAAGATTAAGCTCAACCGCCACATGAGGCTGCTTCACGCCCAATTCATTCAATAGTTCCGCCACCGAAGTACCGCTCGCAATCTGGCGGGGTTTGCCGTTGACCTCGATCGTCATCCTCGGCCTCACTTCTGGTCGGCTGGCTTCGGCTGGTCGCGCACAAACGCCGTGCGGAACTGCTGCACGTCGAGCGGTTGAAATTCCCCATACTGCGTCTTGTTCGCAGCCTGCATGCTCGAGTTCCAAGGAATCGTGTACGCTGCCACTTGGCCGGTACCCGCTTCCGCCACGTACACAATGCTCTCGGCAAATTGATAGTTATTCGCGCCCCGCGGCATGTTCACGGCACCCGTCACCATGAGGTAGCCCGAGTTGCGACCCGCGCCGCTAAAGTCGGACGCAATGTTTCGCGTAAAAAACGAATTGAATTTACCCGTCTTGGGGTTGATGACAGCCGCCCGCATGTCGCCCGTAAGAAAGTCCAAAAAGTAGAGCGCTTCGACGCCCGCGTCGACGGTCCCCGTCGCAATTGCGAACTTTTCGATCCCATGTGTCGCCGATGCATGCAGCGGCATGCTAGGCCACAGACCCTCGAGGTTCAACCCAATCACCAAACCAACTACGAGACCCAACCCAACGTACGCCGAGCGACTTTGAAAATGGCGATTCATAACGACTCTCCCATGCCGCCGAAGCGAGAAAATGCCGCGATCGAACTGTCTGCATCCTAACGCTTGACCAAAACGCGGGCCAGTCAGTTCTCCTTCGCCGGGCCTTCGGCCGACTTCGGCTCGGCGGGCGTACCGCTTGTGTCATCGTTAGATTTTACCGCCGGAGGAGTTGCTGTTGGCGGATTCACGGGCCGGACGCCTCGCACGACGCCGTGCTGTTGCTGCTGCGCTGCTTGCAGCCAGCGGAAAAATTCGAACATCGCTTGGAAGGTTGGCGTCAGCAGGTGTCCCTGAATCGCATACTGATTTGCGTTGAGGACACCCGTCACCTCCAGCGCCCCGTTGACCAGAACGACGCCCGAGCCGGCCGCCTCCGAATTGGGGCCGATCTTAGCCAGGATGCGAGCTCCTTCTTGTCCCGGGACATCATCATCTACCACAGTCAGCTCTTGGCACACGATGCTCTTTCGCACCGTGGGTTCGACGAACTTGTCGCGAAGCGCCGCACCTAACGCCAAAAACAACAGCGGATAGATAATCCAACGTTCGCGATCGCTCATGATGAATGCAAGGGGTTAGGGATTGGGGGCTGGGGAATTTAGTTGGATTAAACTCGCCGAAAACTCTTGTTCATCGCTTGCGGTTTAGTCAACCACCGCGGTTGCCACGACGCCGGCGTCGTCGATTACTCACGCATCCGCCTTATCATAAACGGCCTCGGCCGCACCCGACGAACTCACCCGAAACGGCAACCACACCAGCGAAACTTCGTCCGCCGAAATGTCGCCCTTCTGCGGTTTGAGTTCGATCGCATCAAGCGTCAATCCGCTAGCGCTCAAGCTGGTTTCCAATTGCTTTAGTTCGTCGTCGTGCTGTTGTTGAAGTTGCTGCTGATCCTGCTGAGCGCGCTCCAGGTCCAACTTCGCATTCGACGACTGCCCCGTTTCGGCCGCCATCGTGCGGAGCGCCGGATCGAGCGATCGCCGCCGACCCGGCATGTTTTTGCCCATGGCCGCCATCACGGTGTCGAACACCACCCACAACATACTGCCGAGCTTGGCGAAAAATTGCATTCGCCGAGCGCTCACTTTCGCCTGAGCTTTCGCCAGCCGGTCATTGGCATCCATTAGTTTCTTCGACCACGAATTCTCCAACGCATCGCGCTTCGTTGCCAATTGTTGTGCGAGCAGCGGGGTCAGCCGCGCACGAAAGTCGGCTTCTGATTCCCCCGGTTTGGAAATGGCATCGAGCGCTTCACATTGCGACAACTTGAGCGAACCCTCGCGGTACAAATGGTCTTTCAATTGCTTAAGAAAAATCGGGTAACTCTTGTCGCGCGACAGCTCGACGGGCAAATCGGCGAACCCGGCTTGTGAATCGGGCGTGTCCTCAGTGCCCGGCGCGGCTTCGTTGATCGCAGCCCCCTGCCAAATGTCGTCGGGCGGCGCGTCTTTGATCACCTGCAGCAGGTAACAAGTCTGCCACACATCGATCCCATCCGGCTTGCGCACGAAGTGCATCTTTCCCTTGCCAAGCAAACCGGGGCGATACTCAAGCCGATACCCGTCCGGCACACGATCGCTAATCGTCGCAAACTTCTCCTTAATCCCCGCTGACACCACCGGCCGATCCCCCGACGCCCCCGCCACCCCGCCACCGCGAGCCGCTTGCGGTTTAGCTACGCCGCCGGGCGCCGCCCCTCCGTCCATGCCAACATCCGCTGCCCCGTCGCTCTTCGCAAACGGATGCTTCGCCCGCACTGGATCCATGAGCGTCTTGATCTGCCCTTTCGTCAGCGGCCCGCACAAATAAGACAACGCCCACCGCGATTCGAACACCACCGGCGCATTGTCATGCACGTTGTTCATGAGAAACACGCGGTTACCAAGCGCCGCCAGCGCCGCTTCCATCTGATTGCGATTGAAACTCGAGCCCGCCTGTGCCGACGCCCCTTCAAGCCCTTCCATGACGCGCGCCTTGTCGCGTTCTGTTTGCAGCCGCCCCAAAAACCACGTGCCGGCGTTCGATAGACCTTTGTAATCGAGGTCCACTGGATTCTGCGTCGCCAGCACGCACCCCAACCCAAAGGCCCGTGCCTGCTTAAGCAGCGTCAGCATCGGCCGCTTCGCCGGCGGGTTGCCGAGCGGCGGGAAGTAACCAAACACCTCGTCCATATACAGCAGCGCCCGCAAACTGCTCGTCCCCGGCTGCGTTCGTATCCACGACAGAATCTCATTCAGCAGGATCGTGACGAAAAACATCCGCTGGGCGTCGTCCAAATGCGCAATCGAAAAAATCGCCAGCCGCGGTTTCTTGTCGGACGTATATAAAATGTTCTGAATATCGAGCGGCTCTCCTTCCAACCAACTCGCAAACGACGGCGAAGCAAGCAGGTTGTTGAGATTCATCGCCAGCTTCGTGCGATCCTTGGCCGGATAGAACGAATCGACGTCGACCGCTCCGATCTTGCTGATCGGCGGTCGATTGATGTCCTGAATCAACTGCCGCAAATCGACATCTTTCCCCGCCCGCCACGCCGTATCGAGCAGCATCGACAAGAAAATGTGTTCACGACTCTTCACCGGATCGGCATCGATACCCATGAGCGCGAGCAATCCCGACGTCGCCGACGCCACCCGCTCGTTAAACGCGTCCGCATCCGCGACAAACTCCTTCGGCGGCGCGGAGAACGACTTCAGCACTGTGATCGGAATCCCCGCGCTCGACCCCGGCGTGTAGATCACGCGGTCCACGGTATCGCAAAACCGCTTGATTCGCTCCGGCCCCTCATCCCACTTCGCCAGCCCCGTCTTCCACAGGTCCGCCTGGCTCTTAGCGAAGTCATCTGGCGACATCT
>DATBAY010000078.1:0-2599 GCA_036271295.1 Lacipirellulaceae bacterium
TGTCGGTTACACAGGAAAAACGGGCCGAAATCCAGACGGGATTGTCGATAACCACGAAACGATCTGGCCGCAAACGGAGGGACGCGAGGGACTCGAACAGACGTTCAACGAAATGCTTACCGGGAAGAACGGCGAATACAAACTGACCTTCGACAAGGACGGCCGGAAAACATCGGAGAAACTCGTTACTCCGCCGGAGCCGGGATACAACGTGGTGACCACTCTTGATTTGCACCTGCAAGAGTTGGCCGAAAAAGCGTTGGCAGCGAAAGCAAAGCGCGGGGCCATGGTTATTGTCGATCCGAACAGCGGCGATGTTCTCGCGCTCGCGTCCTGGCCCACGTACGACCCGAACGCATTCATTCCATCCATCTCCGCTGATCAACTCAAAGCGCTGCAGTCGGACCCGGACATTCCACTTTTACCGCGTGCGTATCGTTCGTCCTATCCCCCGGGATCGACATTCAAAGTGGCTGTGGGCATTGCGGCGCTGGAAAGCCATGCCGTCTACCCACAGGACGAATATCAATGCGTCCCCGCGCTTCAGATCGGTAATGTCACGTTCCATAACTGGAAAAAGAGCGATCGTGGCGCGCTAAACTTCGTGCAGGCGCTCACGGAATCCTGCGACACATGGTTTTATCAGGCCGGCATAAAGACCGGCTCGACGCCCATCATTGATTGGTCGTTGAAGTTGGGCTTCGGCGCGAAATGCGGCATCCCGCTGCGCGGCGAAGCAGAAGGCCGCATTCCGAATGACGAATACATGAAAGCGACGCACGGCCGTAAAATCCTTAATGGCGACATCGCTAACATGTCGATCGGACAGGGCGACATTCAGGTTACTCCGTTGCAGATGGCGCAAGCCATGGGCATCATCGCCAACGGCGGAACGTTCTATCAAACACGGCTCGTTGAACAAGTGCAGACGTTCGACAACCAAATCGTGACCGCCTATCAAGTGCGCGCCAAACGAACGCTCGATATTTCGGCAGAGACACTGGAGCAAGTGCGCACCGGAATGATCGACGTCGTGAATGGCGGCAGCGGCACCGCGCATCAAGCCAGTCTCGAGAATGTCGAAGTCGCCGGTAAAACCGGCACCGCGCAATGGGGACCAAAACACAAAGAACGCACCGCGGCCTGGTTCGCCGGATTTTTGCCTGCTGACCAACCGCGATATGCGTTCGCAGTCGTTTACGAAGGCGATGTTGGCAAGACCGTGCACGGCGGTTCACATGCCGCGCCAATGATCGCAGACGTGTTCAAGGACGTGTACAAAGGTCAGATGATCGCCGGTCATTCGCGGCGGCGCGTTGAGGAACAACCTGAAATCCGCCGCGCCGAACCGGTCGAGGAACAAGACGAATCAGATTAGGGAGGAGTGCACGGAGACGGCCTGCCCTCAGGCCGTGAGCAAATCTCCACGCGTTTACCACATCAGATCAAAGATCGAACCGCGGTATGGCCATTGCTCGCCTTCCTTGATCAATCCCGCTCGCAGTGCATTTTGCTCCACATAATTCCATTTCCGTCCGTAATTTTCTTGTGATCGAAGATAGCGATCAAAGTAATCCGGTTGCCAGATAGGTGGCGTAATATCCAACCCGGCCGCGAGTTCGCGAGAGCTAGACGCTCTTCCACATCTGCATCCACTTCGCCACTGGCTGCGCGATAGTTGCACGACGCGCAAAGAGATGAGCGTGATCGGGCATGAGAATGTAATGACCAACCCACCAGCCATCTCGTTCTGCCGATCGTTCCCATAGCTTACGTAAGATGATGTGGCTCTGGGTACAGGCTAAGAGCTTTCGTCGCTTATGCGTGCAGGTCGTAAAGAACACAATAGGATTGTTACGAAAAGAGGAAACGTGGGGTAAATGCCGACGTTCAACCATGAAGATCTACAAGAGCTCCGAACGGCCTGAGGGCAGGCCGTCTCCATATTGCGCTACGCCGCAGTTTGCTGCGGCCGTTCCATGGTCCCCTTGAACTTTGGCGGTTCTTCTTCGATGCCGAAATTGTCGGAATAGAGTTCCTCGATTTTCGCCATGTCATCTGACGTCAGTGGCGCTGTATCGGGCGCTTTTGCAAATTCGACGAGTTGTTCTTCGTCGTAAATGTTCGGCAACGTCGAAGCGACGCGATCGTCCGCCAGCAACCATTGCAGGGCTGCTTGTCCAAGCGTGCGCTGCGAGTTTTCGAGAAATCGCAATTGCTCGACTTTCTTGACCCCGTTCAGCAGCCAACTCCGCGGTCTATGGCTGCGATGATCAGTCGGCGGGAATTTGGTTTCAGCTGTGTACTTGCCTTCAAGCATTCCGGACGAATGCGTCACGCGAATAAGAAACATCGTGTCTTTGCCGGTTTCCGTCGCAGCATCGTGAAAAGCACGCCCGGGATGTTGCTCAAGCATGTTATAAATGTGCTGGACACTCGTGACATCGCGCTCGCGAATGCAATTCAATCCCTCGTACAGCCAGCCAATCGCCGGCCCGAGCGCAATGCCGTAGTACCGAACTTTGCCTTCGCTGTTTAATTTCTCGAGCGTCTTCCAGAGCGCGTCGTCATAAATCTGTTCCATCCGAATATTGTGCAG
>DATBAY010000079.1:0-7023 GCA_036271295.1 Lacipirellulaceae bacterium
TACTTAAGCACCGAATATGCGCTCCCGTTCGCTTACGAAACGAACATCCTTTTCGCGGCATCTGCACTCATTGGTGATTACACCCACGACGGCGTGGTCGACGTGGCCGACTACGTCTTATGGCGGAAAACGGGCATTAACGGCCAGCAGGGCTACCTCGACTGGCGAACCCACTTCGGCGCTTCGACGCCCGGTTTTGCGTCATCCAACCAGTCGGGCGCAGCAACGTCGCTAGTGCCAGAACCAACATCGTTGAGCATACTAGTTATAGCGGCTGCTGTTTTTCCCCTCGGCGGAAGAGGCGGGATCAGGTCGGCCGATCGTGATCGGAACACTTCAGATGATTGACCAAGTAAGACTTCAAAAGGCGCTCACTAACCTGCTCTTAGTGTTGGCAATAGTCTCAGCCGCCCGCATCCTTCGCGCGGACGTGATGCTCAGCGAGATCATGTACAATCCGCAGAACGGCGGCGCCAATCGAGATTGGATCGAGATGTACAACTCCAGCACCACGGCGGTGAACATCGGCGGTTGGCAGTTTGGTGAGTCCACAAATAATCTTTGGGCTTCCGCCCTACCGGCCGGCACGTCACTCGGCGCCGGCCAAGCGCTCGTGCTCACACCGAGCGCCGCGACGCTTGATTCCGATTGGGGCACCGGCATCAATCGCCTCCAGGTGAGCAATTTCCCATCACTCACGAACGACCCCAATAACAACGTGGCCGCCGCCACGCTCGCGATCCGCAACTCTGCCGGCGTCATTCAAGATCAGATCACGTATAAAAACGGCGCCGGTTGGCCTACCGCAAACGGCAACGACGGCAACAGCATTTACGTACTGCCGCAAGACCTCACCGCCGCCGCCAACGACTCCGGCGCGAATTGGAAGCCATCGTCCGTAGGCGTCTACGGTGCCGTGTGGAAAGGCGCCGGCGGCGACAGCGAAAACCACGCGTCGCCTGGCTACGTTGCGACTACGCCACAAACGCCTTTCACAGTCTCGCCAGATACCGCCTGGTCGATGGTCTATATGCCCGACGTTCAGAACTACAACTCGAGCGACAGCAATTTTGAACGCGAGCAATCGCAGATCAACTGGATCCTCAACAACAAATCCACCTTCAATATTCAAGCGGTCATGCAAGGTGGCGACATCGTGAATTCAAACCAATCTGCAGCGCAGTGGCAGCGCGCCAAAAACGCCTTTTCACAGCTTGATGGTAAAGTGCCGTACGTTCTCGCGGCGGGCAATCACGATTTTGGCACAACAGATTTTCAAAATCGGAATACGATGTATGACTCCTATTTCAAAATTACCGACAACCCACTCAACAACCCCGCCACGGGCGGCATCATCAAGGGAACCTTCGCGCCGGGTGAGCTCGAGAATTCGTACTCCACGTTCACCGCTCCCGATGGCCGCAAGATGCTCATCTTCAACCTCGAGTTCTATCCGCGGCAAGCCGTTGTCGATTGGGCCAACTCAATCGCAAAACAGTCGCAGTTTGCCGACTACACCGCACTCCTCTTAACTCACGCGTTCATCGATTCCGGCGCCGGCCGTTGGAACGTGCCGGCGGGGACTTACCCCGGCATCACCGGTGAGGACGGCGGCGACATGTGGAATAATCTGGTGAAACCAAACGCCAACTTCCAAATGACCTTCAACGGCCATTTCGGCGGCGACGGCTTCGGCTTTCGCGAGGACCCGAACAGCGCGGGCGTCGACGTCCACCAAATGTTCTACAACACTCAGTGGCAAACCAACGGCGGCAACGGCTGGATGCAGGTCATCGAGTTCAATAAAGACGGCGAGAGCGTGAAAATCACCACCTACTCGCCTCATTTCGATCTGTACCGTACAGATACGATGAGCCTCATAAGTTACGACCTCACGCACGTTACTGGAGCGCTCGTCTGGAACAACGGCAACGACTCATTTACCAATGGATTTGCCCGCGGCAACGGAAGCGGGGCCATCGGCGTCACCGCTTGCGATCCCTACGGCGCTGAAGGTAAAGAAGATCTCATCGTCGCCTTCTTCGGCACGGCGACGATCAGCGGCAATGGCAGCCACACGGCCGGCTCCCTGCGGGTCGGCACAAACGCGGCCAGCGCTTACATCAGCGGCCGCAACGGCAACGGCACCGTGAGCGTAAACGGCACCAGCAACCTCACGCTGAGCAGTACCGCTAGCACCGGCGATCTCACCGTCGGCGAAGGCGCGTTCACCGGCACGCTCAATTGGAATAGCACCGGCACGCTCGACGTACAAGGCAATATGCGAGTCGGACAAGGCGGTACCGGCATCTTGAACCAGAATGGCGGCATCGTCGTCGCCGGCGATACCGCCGGCGCGTCGAAATTCGCCGGCATCGGTATCAACGCCGGCAGCACCGGCGCTTACAACATCAACAGCGGCGCCTTCCGACCAGGCGGCGGCATTCCCGGCACCCAGGATCGACAAATAATCGTCGGCGACGCCGGCGGGAACGGCACCCTCAACGTCGGCGATGGAATCGGCAGCGCCGCCACAGCCGTCGTCGAAACCGATGACGACATCATTCTCGGCCGCAATGGCGGCACTGCGCTCCTCACGATCAAGTCCGATGGCAAGGTCACCATGTCTGGTAACGGTAGCATTCTCACGGTCGGTACTGGCACCGGCGGCAATGGGGCAGTCGTTCAAATCGGCGGTCAAGTAACCATCGATGGCGAAGTGCAAATCGGTGGCACCGCCGGCGCAACGGGCAGCTACAACATCAGCGGCGGCACACTAACGACCGCCAACGACGGCACCAGCCCGCTCACGATCGGCCACTCCGGCGGCATCGGCACCCTGCGAGTCTCCGGTACCGGCAGCCTCGTCCACAAGGCCGAGTTGTATCTGGGCGAACTCACGAATTCAGGCTCCAACGCGCGGCTCGAAATCGTCGGCAGCGCGGCCAGCGTCTCCATCGGTCAACTGGCAAACGCGGTGGGCGGCGCCGCCGGCGTGAACGAAACCATGTACTGGCAGGCAGATTCCGCCGGTGTCACTCCCCTCACCATCACCGGCGCTGGACCCCTCAGCTCGAACCGTGTTCAACTTCAAAATCCAACCGAGGTCGCCGCCAACAGGGGCACCAACGGCGGTGGTAACCTCACCGGCGACGGCACCGCGCTCGAACTTAACCTCTCCGCAATCAACATCAGCGGAATCATCAAGCTCATCGACAATCAAACAGCCGACCCAATCATCGGCTTCTTCGAACGCGGCACCACGCACGACTTATACGAGGAAGGCGAAATCATCACCAACGCCGGCTACGATGGGACCGCTACAATCTCCTACGTGGGCGGCGACGGCAATGACGTCGTGCTCAACCTCGTGCCCCTCTTGGGCGATTTCAATAGCGACGGCATCGTCGACGGCCGCGATTACGTCGTCTGGCGAAAATTCAACACGAACGGCGCCCAAGGCTACTTCGATTGGCGGGCAAACATCGGAAAAACTGCCCTCAGCTTCGGCCAGCCCGCCTCTGGCAGCGCGCTCTTCGCCCCGGTGCCCGAGCCCGCGACGTGCCTTGCGTTGCTACAATTCGTTGCAGCCGTCGCGTTCATCCGCCGACGCAGCCCAATTCTCCGGTCCACTTGTTAAAGCAGCCGTTATGCCCCTACGAACCGCCCGCACGCTCGCCGCCCTCCTGATTCTCGCATTTGGTGCGCCACTAGTCGCTGCAGAGACTCCGGCTACCCATCCCAATATCATTTTCGTCCTGGTCGACGACATGGGTTGGGGCGACTTTTCTTGCTTCGGCGACAAAGACATCGAAACTACGAATATCGATCGCATCGCTGCAGAGGGAATCCGCTTCGAGCAGTTTTACGTCAACTCGCCCATCTGCTCGCCCTCCCGCGTAGCGCTTACGACCGGCCAATATCCGGAGCGCTGGCGCATCACCTCGTACCTCGATAATCGTCAGCAAAACGAACGCCGCGGCATGGCCCAATGGCTCGACTCTGCCGCGCCGACCCTAGCCCGCACTCTTCACGACGCCGGTTATGCCACGGGCCATTTCGGCAAATGGCACATGGGCGGCCAGCGCGATGTCGCCGATGCGCCGCTAATTACCACTTACGGCTTCGATGCCTCGCTCACCAATTTCGAAGGCCTCGGCCCACGCATGCTGCCGCTGCTCGATGCCTACGATGGCAAACCCGCGCAAAAATACGCACTCGGATCCGATACACTCGGTCACGGCGAAATCCATTGGGAGCAGCGCGACCAAATCACAGGTTCGTATACCAAAGCCGCGATCGACTTCATCAATCAAGCGCAATCGCGCAAGCAGCCTTTCTACGTCAACCTGTGGCCGGACGATGTCCACTCTCCCTTCTTTCCACCGAAAGAGCGACGGGGCGATGGCACCAAGCGAGTCCGCTATTTGGGCGTGCTAAAAACGATGGACGAACAGCTCGGCGAAATCTTCGATCGCGTGCGGAACGATCCCGAACTACGTGAGAACACATTGATTCTCATCGCATCCGATAACGGCCCCGAAGATGGCGCCGGATCCGCAGGCAAGTTCCGAGGCAAAAAAGGAATGCTCTACGAAGGTGGCATCCGCGAGCCGCTTATCAGCTGGGGCCCGTCACTCATCTCAAAAGAGAACACAGGCAAGACGAACTCAGCGTCCGTTCTCGCCGGAATCGATTTCGCGC
This sequence comes from Lacipirellulaceae bacterium, assembly GCA_036271295.1. GTDB lineage: Bacteria > Planctomycetota > Planctomycetia > Pirellulales > Lacipirellulaceae > JABDGM01. The sequence goes on from DATBAY010000079.1 coordinate 4,705, forward strand.
CGTCGCTGCTAAAGATTGCTCACGTACCAGTGCCGCAAAACGTCACCTTTGATGGCGAGGCATTCGACGATGTGCTCCTCGGCACTTCCGACCGCTCGCGAACCGAGCCCCTGTTCTTCCGCCGCCCGCCCGATCGGCCAACCCATCCCGAAGAAGGAAATCTGCCAGACCTGGCCGTTCGCAGCGGAAACTGGAAACTGCTCTGCGAATACGACGGCTCGAAGCCGCAACTGTACGACCTGCTGACCGACCCCAGCGAAACGACCAACCTGGCCGGCAGCCATTCGGATATCGTCGATCGTTTGAAGGATGCGGTGGTCGCGTGGCATCATTCCCTGCCGGAAGACAAGGGAGCCACTTACACCGCCCAAAATAAGCCGAACGGTAAGGCGGCAAAGGCAAAGCTGCGTAGGCAAATCGAAAACGCGACGGATGAGTATCGCGATTCAATCCCGCCAAACTAGCGGCGAAACAAATGGTGGACGTGTCGCAGCGCGCCCTCCACCCGCGAAGAACGCTGCTGACAGATAAAACTCTGAAATTCGTGCCGTTGACTCGAAGCGCCTCGGATTTTTTTTAGCTTAAGATTAATCGGCGAAGGAATCACCTTGGACGAGATTTATCTATCGCCCGCGTCCGAAGCGTTCCCCCTAGCCCTCCAAACCTCCGACCCCCAATTCCCAAAATAGCGGAGGAGGGACTCGAACCCCCGACTCGCGGATTATGATTCCGCTGCTCTAACCAACTGAGCTACTCCGCCGCCGGGCCGCAAGCGGCCGACGAATTTCCAATTATCCGAACCGCTCCCCACGTCGTAAAGGGGTAACCGCTCACCGGCTGAGCACTTCATCTTAGCACTCATCACCTCTCACGTCCGAATCAGCCACATCACGAGCCCCAGCACCACCGCTACAAACGTCGTCGTCAACATCAATGTCCGCATGCTATAGCGATTCGCCTACTGCACGCGCGTCAGCGCAATCCCCACGCCGCCTGCCATCAGCATCACCAACCAATACGGAGCCAGCACCGCACGATGGGGCAGCGGCACAATGCCAATGCCGGCCCACGTTCGAAAACTTCTCACATGCTGGGCCATCGTCTGCGCTTCCGAGCGGCTATCCTCAAAACATCGCCAACCATCGTACTGCTTCAAGATCCCCGGCAGCCGCTGCACCCGCGTAATCTTCAATCGCCCTTCAGAAGAAATTATCTCCATGGGCGAATTCTGCGCGCTCCCATGCACCAGGTCGCTCCACCGATAACTCCGCACCCACAAACCAATCGCGAGCAGCATCGGCACAAAGCAGACGACGATCCAGCCAAATCGCAAGCATCGAGATTGCCAGGAACTCGACATCGCGCACGCCCGAGCACTAGGAAGCGGTCCTCGCTCGTCGCAGTGCTTTCCCCGCGCAAGGCTCGCCGCCTGAATAGTACCGTCACGCGCCCCCAGCAGTTATTCCACCGCGCCCGGATGCACCCAGTGACTGAACATGCGTCAAAAAACCGCCCGCCCGGTTTTTGTCCCGTCCAAAGTTCGCGGCGCGCATGAAAATACCCGATATTCCGACGTTATCGTCCGCCCGAACGTACGCAAACCGCTGATTTTACAGCGTCGCCGCTCGCCGCCACCGACCAAAACCACCGAATTATGTTCCAAAAAATCGATTTTGGCGCAAGCGCTCAATATACGCCGACGTGGCCCCCTACACATATCCACCCGCCAACGCCCCCGACGATGGACTGGTCGCTTCAGCGACCAGCAACAACACCCCACGCGAGTTCAGGCCCGTTTCCCACGCCGCCACCAACACGCGACTCCACCAATCAAAACCAACGCCCCACAGCACGGCTCCGGCACTTTATCGATCACCAAATCGAACTGATAACCCTCGTCAGTCGTGTTCGCTTGCTGCACCCAGAACGAATACGAACCAGCCGGCAACGGCCGCGTGAAGCCCGGTACTCCATTCTGGACCGTGCTCATAACGTCGAACAGATTTTCGCCATCGTCGATCGCCCCCGGCCCGAAGTGCGTGTAACCCAACAACCCTGCGGGGTTGTCGTTCAGCACAGTCGCCGGCAACGATGTCTCGTTGGCAATCGCGGCAAACGAAATCTGGTCGATGCTGTCGTACACCGGATTGAATATCCCACTGAATACCGAGCCCGCCGGCACCGTAATCGTGAAGAAGTCCAAATCAGTGCCGTCGAGCCTGGCGACGATCGAATTGGTGCCGGGTGCGACAGGGATCGCGGTCGGCGCCGTCGGATTATCCGACATGTCGCTGTTGACCGCCTCATCCCAAACGACGG
>DATBAY010000080.1:0-6516 GCA_036271295.1 Lacipirellulaceae bacterium
CAATATTCAACCAACTTCGGAGTTCTCGATTTAAAAACACCCAGCAATTCCCGGCATTCTCGGCACACTCACGATCCGAGCACCCCGAATTTTGTATTAAAAAATCGACTTCGCGCGCAGCACTAAATTCAAAATTCCTTACCCCCAGCGGAGAGTAATACCGTCTTGCGAAAGCGATGCGCAAATGCAGCCCGTTCCGCAACTCACTTCCAACCCATAAAATTACTCTTTCACGCTTTCATCCTGTCCATCCCGTTAATCCCGTCTAAATAATTCCCCATGGGCCTCTTCGACAAACTTAAACAAGGCCTCAAAAAGACCGGCGCGCTCCTCAAGACCGACGTCCGCGACCTCTTCAAGGCCGAGGGTCGGCTCATCGACCAGCTGTTCCTCGACGAAATGCGAGCGCTCCTTTTCAAAACCGACATGGGTTACGACGCCGTCGAGCAAATCGTCGAAGAGGTCGCCAAAAACTTCCGCGGCCGCGTTGTCACGCTCGAACAAGTCGTCGAAACCTGGCGCCAAAAGCTCAGCGAGCTGATGGCCCAGCCCGAGGCACCCATCAAATTCGCCGACTCCGGCCCGACCATCATCATGGTCTGCGGCGTCAATGGCAGCGGCAAAACCACCACAATCTCGAAGCTCACCTACCTGCTCAAATCGCAAGGTAAGAAGGTGATTCTCGGAGCAGGGGACACCTTCCGCGCCGCCGCCGTCGAACAACTCACCATCTGGAGCGACCGGCTCGGCGTGCCGATCGTGAAGGGTGCACCGAACGCCCATCCCGCCAGCGTCGCCTATCAAGCCGTTGAGCAGGCGATCAAAACCGGGGCCGATGTCTGCATCGTCGACACCGCCGGCCGCCTGCAAACGCAGAAGAATCTCATGGCCGAACTCACCAAAATTCAAGACGCCATCCGCAAACAGATTCCCGCCGCGCCGCACGAAGTGATTCTCGTGCTCGATGCCACGACGGGCCAGAACGGAATCAGCCAGGCGATAAAGTTTACCGAGGCCGTAAACTGCACCGGAATCGTTCTCGCCAAGCTAGACGGCACTGCCAAAGGCGGTGTGGTCGTCGCAATCCGCCAACAAGTGGGCTTGCCGGTAAAATATATCGGCGTTGGCGAAAAGGCCGAAGACCTGGCCCCCTTTTCACCCGAAGAATTCGTACGAGCGCTGTTCGATGAAGTCACCACCGAACCTGCACGCTCGACATAGGTTCGCGCTGGACCGGCCGGCGCGAGGCGGAACCTCTTACCAGCCCGGCACAGCTTCTAACCCAATTGCAGTACCGGCGCACCTATCGCGGAATGCACCTCACGCTAGCAAGTCACTGCTACCGATGAATCCTTCTGGACAGCGCTTCCGCCAACGTGCGGTTGCCGCTCGCCCCGTCTGCCCACCGGCTTTACCCGCCCGCCCGGAATCTTTCACGTCTGACTCGTACCGCGATCCCCTCGCGGTGAAGGCGCGCAGTCAGGCTGAATCCTGTAACGGAGTACCTACCATGAAACGCCTTTGGACTTTGAGCGCCGCGTTTGGCGCCGGTCTGATGTGGACCGGCTTCACGCTGGCTGCTCAGCCGACCCTCAGTGCGCCTGCGGCACCGCAGAACGATACGTCTCGTAACACAATGGCGGCTTACTTCGAAGCCTCCGACTCGAAGAAGGAAGAATCTTCCGACAAAGATTCTGCCAAGGAAGAAAAGAAGGACGATTCCGCCGCTGCCAACTCGAGCTGTGGCTGCAGCAATTCGTGCAGCTCGCCTTCGTGCAGCAGCGAGGCTTCTTCCAGCGCTCCGAGCTGCGGCAGCGATGTTGGTTGCTGCTCGACCTGCGATTGCGATTGCAGCCTCGGAATCGAGAACTGCGGGCCGTTTTGCTGCTGCTGCAAACCAGGCGATCCTTGGACGCTCCAAAAAGAGCTTACCCCGTGCTGCTCCGATGTGAAGTACGGCGGCTGGTTCGGCGCTGGCACCTACACGAACAACGATCCGTTGTCGTTCCACAATAATGATCACGGTTCATTCTGGGATCACCCGAACGATCTGAACCTCGACCAGGCTTGGTTCTGGGTTGAGAAGAAAGCCAAAACTGATTCGTGCTGCTGGGACTGGGGTTATCGTACCGATTTGGTTTACGGCCTCGACGCCCAAAAGACGCAGGCCTTCGGCAACCCAGGCGGTCCTGCCAATGCCCATGGTTATGACAACGGCTGGGATGACGGTTCTTCGTACGGCTGGGCTTTGCCGCAGGCTTACGTTGAATTCGCGAACGCCGAATGGGATTGGAAAGTTGGTCACTTCTTCACGCCGCTTGGCTACGAAGTGATTCCGGAAACGGGCAACTTCTTCTACAGCCATTCGTACACGATGTTCAACAGCGAGCCCTTCACCCACACCGGTGCGTTGGGCACGTACAAAGCCAGCGATAAGATGCTGTACTACGTCGGCTGGACGCTTGGCTGGGATACCGGCTACGACCAATTCGGCAACGGCAGCAACTTCCTCGGTGGTTTCACTTACACCGAGAGCACCTGTGCTAAGTACACCTACTTGTGCACGGCCGGTGACCTTGGCTGGCGCGGCGATGGCTACTCGCACAGCATCGTGGCCGATTATACGCTCAGCAAGAAGTGGGAATATGTGTTCCAGAGCGACTTGGTCGACACCGACAACACGTCGTCTGGCGGCATCGGCAACCTTAGCTACGGTGCGAACAACTACTTGTTCTACTCCATCAACGACTGCTGGAAGTGGGGTACGCGTGCTGAATGGTGGAAGAGCAACAGCGTAACCGGAAACGAGACCTCGTTCTACGAAGTCGCTACCGGCCCGAACTACAAGTACAACGCCAACTTGACGATTCGCCCTGAAATGAAGTTCAACTGGTGCCCGGGTGAAACGGCCGTTGAGAACACCACCGGCGGTCAGTTCAGCCACGAGATCTTCGGCATCGACGCCCTGTACACGTTCTAAGGAGCTTCACCCTTCGATATAACAGCTTAACCCCTCCATTTTCACCGGGGATCATCGAAAGATGGTCCCCGGTTTTTTTACGTACCAGCGGGGCGAACCATCCGTGTGCAGCCGCGGGTGGCTGCCCAATTAAAGGGATAGCGGTGCTTAGCACGCAGGCAATGAGAAATAAATAGCGATTGCGTATCGACGCTGTAGGAGAAAATCTTAAGACAGAAAACCGCTTAGATTTAAGGACTTATTGCGCGGAGAACCCGGATTATAGAGGCGCGCACCAGGGACTGGCACGTGCATTGCTTTCACTCACACACATCAAGGAGAGTGATGAACAACGCAGGGACGCGACCAACAAGCCAACCGAATGCCCACACAGGCTTGGGCGGGTTTTCCGCCTGGCCCACCCAAGCCTGGGCATTTTTAAATAACCGCCTTCGGGCATCTGACGAATCTGTTAAGGACTCGACAGTTCACCGCCGCCGCGGTGGTTAACCAAGCCAACCGAATGCCCACATAGGCTCGAGTGCTCTTTTCCGCCTGGGAGCACCGAGCCTGGGCATTTTTTAAACTATCGGAAGGGCCGTTGCAAGGAAATTTTGAAAAAGTTTTTTAGGTGTGCGAAAGCCCCGCCGCCTAAGTCTGAAGCCAACCGAATGCCCACATAGGCTCGAGTGCTCTTTTCCGCCTGGGAGCACCGAGCCTGGGCATTTTTTAATGCGCATTTTTTCGCGGGCGGCTGAAAGGTCGCGCCCATCGAGCCAGAAGGATGCCCCAATGGCTTGGGTGGATTCTCCGCCTTTAATCTGCCCAAGCCGGGGCGTCTCTTGGCGAATGCGGATTGGGGATTTCGGATTTCGGAATTGCAACTTAGGATAGACGTCTCCAATTTTCTGTTCGGGACGCGCAGTTCTTAATCCGCTATCGATTTCTCGCATGAAGCTCATTATTGCCATTATCCAGCCCAGTAAGCTGGAGGACGTTAAAAAAGCGCTTTCAGAAGTCGAGGTCGTGCGGCTTACGATCATGGATTGCCAGGGCTTCGGCCGGCAAAAAGGTCAGGCTGAGGTGCTGTATAAGCGGAATGAGTTCACGGTGAATTTGCTGCGCAAAGTGCAGCTCATGATCGCGGTGAATGAGAGCTTCGTTGAGCCAACGATCAGCGCGATCATCAAGGGCGGGCGAACCGGCGCGACAGGCGAGATCGGCGACGGCAAGATCTTCGTTCTGCCGATGGACGATTGCATTCGAATCCGCACGGGCGAGCGGGGCGGAGAGGCGATTTAACGTCTGCGATTTAAGGATTTAAGCCTTTGTCACGCCTAATGGGTTGCCATTCGATTCAGACGCTCTTCGCATTCATTCAAACTTATGCTTCGTCTCACTTTTGAAGTTCGCGCGAGGGATACGATACATCCAGCTCTGGCAACGTTGATAGGCGATTGATGCCGGCTGGCGTAATCGCAGTGCCCTGAATGGCAACAGCACGTAGTGTTTTTTGCCAGCGAAGCAAAACGTCAACGCTGGCGTCGGTAACTCCCCGCCACTGCGCGGGCGTCGCGCGCATACCAGCACTCGTTCCAAAGAAGACGCGAGTGACGCCGTCGGAAGCCGGAAAATCGTCTAACAAGTTAGCCAATTTAGTAAATCGTTGGTCGTCGAATGATCGGTCGCACACGATCACGGCCATCGTCCCGTCGAGTTCAAAGTCTAGCCGTCCGTCTGGTCCGAGGAATTCGCTTGCGCTGCTTCGCAACCGGTCGCGCTCGCGCTGTGTACGTTGCCCCTGCTGATAATCAGCGCCAGTCAGGCCGATGAAGAGTGCAATCCCGGTCCCAATCACGAACATCTCGCCGAGCGAGAAGCGATACCACGGAAACCGGCTATCGTTTGATTCTCTATTCCGCAGCTTTCGACGGCATAAGACTCCGAATAGTGCGACTATCCACGCCGTCTGACCAGCGAGGGCGAGCGGGTGAATCGCCCGCGCCGTCCACCAGATGGGCCCAATTCTCGCGGCTAAGAATACGCTACAGCCAATCGCAACAAAAACGATCCAGTTCCACCGTGAAGACGGCGATGCTGCAGAATGAAGCGGCGGGCGATCAGCATTTCGTGCCTGTTTGAGCATTTTTAGAAACGCAACTGCGCGAAATGGCGTAAATTTCGACGTTGCCGAATTCTATCACATACGGAGTAAGTGGCCCCTGGTCGTAGACCGCAAGTTTAGGCTAGCACACGACTGCGGCACAAATTTGCGCAATTGACCAATGCTGCAGACTATTGGGTACAATCGGATCGCGGTTGGGAGCGATCACTGATTCACCACCTTAAGATTTTGAAACCAGCGCGGAACATGATTACACGATTTACCTGCTGTGCAATCTTGGCGAGCCTTGTCGCATCGTCCGTTAACACTCCCGCGGTAATTGCCGCGGACGATATCGAGCCGAGCGTCGTGAAACTGCTCGTCACAAAACGTGAACCAGACTATTTCAAGCCGTGGACGAAAGCGGCGCCGGAAAAAGTATCGGGATCCGGCGTCGTGATTGACGGAAACCGGATTTTGACCAATGCGCATGTCGTGATGCATGCCAGCCAAGTCTTCGTGCAAATGCGGCGCGGTGGGGACGAACTCACTGCCAAAGTTAAGGCGATCGGTCCAGGGATCGATTTGGCGCTCGTCGAGCTTACCGAGCCGGAGAAGTTGAAGGACGTTCCGGCCTTGCCGTTGGCGGATGAGCTACCGCAACTCAAATCGCATGTTAGTGTGTACGGTTATCCGGCCGGCGGGGATGACTTGTCGGTGACCGATGGCATCGTATCGCGGATTGAATTTGCGAGTTACAACTTTGGGTCGACGGGGGCCCGCGTGCAGGTTGATGCGGCGCTTAATCCGGGCAATAGCGGCGGCCCAGCAGTTAATGAGGGTAAAGTCGTCGGCCTTGTGTTCAGCAAGATTAACGAGGCCGAAAACATCGGTTATTTGATCCCGACGGAAGAAATTCGCGAATTCCTGAAGCACGCGGATCAGGGTAAATACGATGGCAACGAATTGTTGCTCGATGACTATCAGACGGCGGAAAACGATGCGTTGCGCAAGTTCCTGAAAATGCCGTCCGACATGACGGGGGTTGTCATCACGAAGCCGTACAGTGATGACAAGGATTACCCGCTCAAGAAGTGGGATGTCGTGACGCATGTGGGACCGCATGCGATTGATAATCAGGGGTATGTGGATGTGCGCGAAGGACTGCGGATGCGATTTTTGTACTACGTGGCTCGGCTGGCAAAGGACGGCAAGATTGCACTAACGATTTTTCGTGACGGTGAAAAGAAGGAAGTATCGGTGCCCGTTGCGCCACAGCGCGCGATGGTCATGCCGATGCTAGAGAACAAGTATCCGGAATACTTTATTTACGGGCCGATGGTGTTCGAAGCGGCGACGCAGGAATACATTCGAGCACTGGGCGGCAACGGCCTGGGCGCGCTGCTTGTAATGCAAAGCCCGATGCTCGACCGGATGTACGACAAGCCGCACG